>NZ_JBEXYL010000051.1:0-69014 GCF_040630895.1 Streptomyces sp. NPDC005728 | reverse complement strand
CTCGGCCAGGCCGTGCTGCACACGCTGTTCGGGCTGGGTCAGCACGGGGCCTCGGCCGCGATGCCGATGCGCGAACGCCCGCCAGGTCGAGTAGACGACGAAGGCGAACAGACCGGCCGCGGTGGCGGCGGGCTCCAGCCACCAGCGGTCGGTCCGCAGATGCGGCGCGGCGATCGCGGCGCGCGTACCGGCGCGTACGCCGCCGCTGTTCTGTTGGTGTTCCGTACCAGTCGCCAAGGGGGGACTCCGGTCGGTTCAGGGGGCGTGCCGGTCGCGGGCGCCCAGGCCCTCGTCGTCCGAGTCCGTCCACAGACTGATGTCGTACGGCGTGTCGGAGATGCTGACGAGGTCGGGCCGGTTCGCAGCGGCCGGGGTGCGGGCTGTGTCCCGCAGCAGCGCCAGGCTCTCGCGCAGATGGTCGGCGTCCATCCGGACCCGGCGCATCTCCAGACCACCGCTGCCGAGCTCCTTCTCCAGGCGCCCGAGCGACCGGTACAGGTCGTCGAGGCAACGCTGGACGGTTGTCATTTCGTCGTGCACGGACATGACTTGCCCTCACTTCCATGGGTCCTGCGGGCCCTGGGCGGCAACGTTCATGCGCCTTGGAGTGTTGCGCGTCACACCCGGTGCTGTGAAGAGATGTGCATCGATTGGCCCAGTCGCGTGGGTGCATCGTCCGGGTGTATTGCGCCGCACGGGTGGGTTTACCGTCCGTCGCCGTCGTGTCGCCCGCTGTTGGCGGATCCTTTCCTCTTCAGTGGGCGCATAGATCTGATCAGCTCCATATACCGCCAAAAGTGATCAGCTCCACATGCCGTAAATGTGAGCATAAAGCCCGCGGCTTCCCGGAGGTAGCAGAGATGTCCCACGACGGCGTCGGCCTGCGCGCGGTGCTGCGCTCGGTCGCCTTCCTCACCGCCGGTGTCCTCGCGGTCCCCCTGCTCGCCGGCTGCGGTTCCGACGAGAAGCCGAGCCGCCCGCTGGCGGGGCAGGACATCGACCTCGTCGCCCGGGACCAGGTCGCCGCGGGCGGCACCCTGAAGTGGGCCGTGGACGCCGTACCGGAGACCCTGAACACCTTCCAGGCCGACGCCGACGCCGGCACCACCCGCGTCGCCCAGGCCGTACTGCCGTCGATGTTCCGCCTCGACGCAGACGGGCGCCCGGTGGCCAACCCCGCCTACGTGGAGTCCGCCAAGGTCATCGAGACCGAGCCGCGCCAGGTCGTGCTGTACAAGCTGAACCAGCAGGCCGTCTGGAGCGACGGCCGGGAGATCGGCGCCGCCGACTTCGTCGCCCAGTGGCGCGCCCTGTCCGGCAAGGACAGTGCCTACTGGACCGCCCGCAACGCCGGCTACGACCGCATCGCGAGCATCGAGCGGGGGGCGAGCGACCTCCAGGTCAGGGTCACCTTCTCCCGCCCCTACGCCGACTGGAAGTCGCTGTTCTCCCCGCTGTACCCGAAGGACGTCATGGGCGCCCCGGACGCCTTCAACGACGGCGCCCGCCGCAAGCTGGCGGTCACCGCGGGACCCTTCCAGGTCGACAAGGTCGACACCGCGAAGAAGGACGTCGTCCTCACCCGTAATCCGCGCTGGTGGGGCAAGCCCGCCAAGCTGAACGAGATCGTGCTGCACGCCGTGGCCCGCGACAAGCGGGCGGCCGCGCTCGCCGACGGCACCGTGGACCTCGCCGAGATCGACCCCGCCGAGGCGGAGCGGATCAACCTCGCCGCCCGCACCAAGGGCACCGGCACCCCGCTGCAGGGCGCCGGGAAGACCTCCGCCAGGAAACTGCAGGACTGGGCGCTCGCGCACGGCTTCGACGCCGACGAGGTCAAGGTCGGCAGGAAGAAGCTGCACAAGGCCATCACCCGGTACCTGGAGCAGCAGCAGAAGCTGCAGGCCTTCGACGTCCGCAAGTCGCTGGAGCCCGCCTACACCCAGCTCGCCCTCAACGGCGCCTCGGGTGCCCTCACCGACGAGCGGGTCCGCCGGGCCGTCGCCCGCGCGCTCGACCGCGAGGAACTGGCCAAGCTGGTGCTGACCCCGCTGGGCCTGCCCGCCGTGCCGGTCGGCAGCCACCTCGCCCTGTCCGGGCAGTCCGCCTACGCCGACGGCAGCGGCGCCCTGGGCGGCCAGGACACCAAGGAGGCACAGGCGCTGCTCGCGGACGCCGGCTGGGTGCCCGGCGGGCCGGTGAAGGAGGAGAAGAAGGGCGAGAAGGCGGCCGGTGCCGAGAGGGACAAGAGCAAGCCCGAGAAGAAGTCCGACGGCGGCGAGGACGGCGCGTACATCGTCGGCGAGGACGACAAGGGCCGGCACCACGAGCCGGCCGAGGAGAAGCAGGACAGGGGCGACGAGGGCGGCAAACACCTCGCCCGGGACGACAAGCAGTACTCCGGTTCCGGCGGCGCGCCGGGCGCCTACGCCCCGCAGGGCACCGCAGCCCCGGCCGGTGCCGTGACCGCGCCGCTCGCCAAGAACGGCAAGGCGCTCGCCCTGCGCTTCGTGCTCCCCTCGGGGCCCGGCTCCGAGACGCTGAACAGCGTGGCCGAGCGGGTCTCCGCGATGCTGCAGAAGGTCGGCATCCGCACGACGATCACCAAGGTCTCGGACGAGAGCTACTTCAAGGACCACATCGCCTCCGGCGACTACGACCTCGCCCTGTACTCCTGGCCGTCCTCCGCCTTCCCGGCGACCGACGCCCGGCCGATCTACGCCAAGCCGGTCCCGGCCGCCGACGGCTCGGTGTCCGTCGAGCAGAACTTCACCCGGGTCGGCACCGACCAGGTCGACCAGCTCTTCGACCAGGCCGCGGCGACGCTCGACGAGGACGAGGCGCGCGACCTGATCCGCAAGGCGGACTCCCGTATCTGGGCGGCGGCCGCCTCCCTCCCGCTCTACCAGCGGCCGCAGCTGGTCGGTGTGCGCAAGAACCTGGTCAATGCGGGTGCCTTCGGCTTCCAGACGCCGGTCTACGAGGACATGGGATACCTGAAGAAGGGGGCGAAGGTCTTGCCCGGTCCGTCCGGCGGCTGAGCGCCCGCGGGGCCCTGCGGAGGCCGACTCCTCCAGGGCCACGTAACATGGGGTGAGGCCGTGGCATGTCAAGCCCGGCAGGGCCCGCGTCACACGGACGTACGCAGAGGGCCTTCCTCACACTCCGGGAGTACGTCGCAATATGGCCACGCGCCACGACATCCGCAATGTCGCCATCGTCGCCCACGTCGACCACGGCAAGACGACCATCGTCGACGGCATGCTCAAGCAGGCCGGCGCCTTCGCCGCGCACCAGCTCGAAGGCGTCGACGACCGCATGATGGACTCGAACGACCTGGAGCGTGAGAAGGGCATCACGATCCTCGCCAAGAACACGGCGGTCAAGTACCACCCCAAGGACGGGGGGGACGTCATCACCATCAACATCATCGACACCCCCGGCCACGCCGACTTCGGTGGCGAGGTCGAGCGCGGTCTGTCGATGGTCGACGGTGTGGTCCTCCTCGTGGACGCCTCCGAGGGCCCGCTGCCGCAGACCCGCTTCGTGCTGCGCAAGGCGCTCCAGCAGCGCCTGCCCGTCATCCTGTGCATCAACAAGACGGACCGCCCGGACTCCCGGATCGACGAGGTCGTCAACGAGACCTACGACCTCTTCCTCGACCTGGACGCAGACGAGGAGCAGATCGAGTTCCCGATCGTCTACGCGTGCGGCCGTGACGGCGTCGCCTCGCTGACCAAGCCGGAGAACGGCACGGTCCCGGCCGACTCCACCAGCCTGGAGCCGTTCTTCTCGACGATCCTGGACCACATCCCGGCGCCGACCTTCGACGAGGCCGCCCCGCTCCAGGCCCACGTCACCAACCTGGACGCCGACAACTTCCTCGGCCGTATCGCGCTGCTCCGCGTCGAGCAGGGCGAGCTGCGCAAGGGCCAGACCGTCGCCTGGATCAAGCGTGACGGCACCGTCAGCAACGTCCGCATCACCGAGCTGATGATGACCGAGGCGCTCACCCGCAAGCCGGCGGAGGTGGCCGGTCCCGGTGACATCTGCGCCGTCGCCGGTATCTCGGACATCATGATCGGTGAGACCCTCGCCGACCTCGAGAACCCGATCCCGCTGCCGCTGATCACGGTCGACGAGCCGGCGATCTCGATGACCATCGGCACCAACACCTCGCCGCTGGTCGGCCGTGGCGGCACCGGCAAGGGCGCGGACGCGAAGGCGGCCGTCAAGGACCGCAAGGTCACCGCCCGCCAGGTCAAGGACCGCCTCGACCGCGAGCTGATCGGTAACGTCTCCCTGCGCGTCCTGGAGACCGAGCGTCCGGACGCCTGGGAGGTCCAGGGCCGTGGTGAGCTGGCGCTCGCCATCCTGGTCGAGCAGATGCGCCGCGAGGGCTTCGAGCTGACCATCGGCAAGCCTCAGGTCGTCACCAAGGACGTCGACGGCAAGACCTACGAGCCCGTCGAGCGCATGACGATCGACGTCCCCGAGGAGCACATGGGCGCGGTCACGCAGCTCATGGGCGTCCGCAAGGGCCGGATGGACAACATGTCCAACCACGGCTCGGGCTGGGTCCGCATGGAGTTTGTCGTGCCCTCGCGCGGTCTCATCGGGTTCCGGACCGAGTTCCTGACCCAGACCCGTGGCACCGGAATCGGCCACTCCATCCACGAGGGCTTCGAGCCCTGGTTCGGCAACCTGCAGACCCGCAACAACGGCTCGCTGGTCGCCGACCGCTCCGGTGCCGTCACCGCCTTCGCGATGACGAACCTCCAGGAGCGCGGCGTGCTGTTCACCGACCCGGGCACCGAGGTGTACGAGGGCATGATCGTCGGCGAGAACTCGCGCTCCGACGACATGGACGTGAACATCACCAAGGAGAAGAAGCTCACCAACATGCGGTCGTCGTCGGCCGACTCGTTCGAGGCGATCGTCCCGCCGCGCAAGCTCTCCCTGGAGCAGTCGCTGGAGTTCTGCCGTGACGACGAGTGCGTCGAGGTGACCCCGGAGGCGGTTCGCATCCGCAAGGTGAACCTGGACGCCCGCGAGCGCGCCCGCGCCGCGAGCCGCGCCAAGCACGGCTGACGCCTCCCCGGCCCCGCGAGACCCGGTTCCTCCGCCTCCAGGAGGGGCCGGGCCTTCGGCATGCCCGGGCCTTTTCTGGGTATCCATGCGCTGGCTGGACGCTCAGCGGGGCACGGATGGCGCGAGTGTTCGCATACCGGAGATCTGCGCGTCAAGTTTCGGACATGTAAACGGAAAAATGGGACACGCTGTCCGATTTGCCGAGTTGCCGTCGTTCATGTCAAGCGCGCACAGGTGTCGATCTTTGCAATTTTTGCTCAAAATATTGACGGTAGGGAGATCCCTATGTCTTCCGCCCTTGACGCGCGTTGAACACATTGGCGAAAGTTCCCCCAAACCGCAGAACTCTCCGGTATCTGCGCTGCGCTCAGCTCTCCAACCCCCCGGGGGAAGAACACACATGACCAGTCCAGCCAAGGCTGAAGGCTCCGGGCCGACGGTTGCCCTGGAGCCCGAACTCGAGTCGAAGCCTGCACCTGCCAAGGGTGAGACGAAGCTCGAGGGTCGCTCTCCCGGCCAGTTGATGTGGCAGCGCTTCAAGCGTGACCGTACCGGTGTCATCTGTGCCGTGGTAGTGATTTTGTACTTCGTCGTCGCACTGGCCGCGCCGCTGCTGACGAAGCTCAGCGGGACGGACCCGTACACGCTGTACGGGCAGGACCCCACCTACCAGGACACACCGGTCCTCGACGACTTCGGCCTTCCGCTGGGCTACTTCGGCGGTCTGTCCGGAACGCACTGGTTCGGTGTCGAGCCGCAGGTCGGCCGCGACATCTTCGCCATGCTGGTCTACGGCATGCGCACCTCGCTGTTCATGGCGCTGGGCGTGACCGTCCTGATGATGGTCACGGGCGTCATCCTCGGCCTGATCGGCGGCTACTTCGGTGGCAGGACCGACTACTGGATCGGCCGGGTCACCGACTTCTTCCTCGCCTTCCCGCAGCAGCTGTTCTTCATCGCCTTCATGCCCGTGGTGACCGCGTTCTTCGTGGACCCGCGGGAGGAGACGCCCACCTACTTCCGGGCGCTGGCGATGCTGATCGTGCTCTGGGTGCTCGGCTGGATGGGTATGGCCCGACTGGTCCGCTCCACCGTGCTGTCCCTGCGTGAGCGAGAGTTCGTGGAGGCCGCCAAGGTCTCCGGCGCCTCGCCCTGGCGGATCGTCCGCAAGGAGATCCTGCCGAACGTGGTGACGCCCATCCTGGTGCAGTTCACGTACACGCTGCCCAGCACCATCCTCACCATTGCCTTCCTCTCCTTCGCGGGTGTCGGCTTCGTCGAACCGACCCCGGACTGGGGACGACTGTTCGCGAACGGCGCGAAGTACGCCGAGCAGGACCCGTCGTTCATCTTCTTCCCGGGTGTGGCACTGGTGATCTTCGTCCTGGCCTTCAATCTCCTCGGAGACTCGGTACGGGACGCCTTCGACCCCAAGTCCGGGCGGTAGATCGTCCACTGGTGGGGGGATGACTGCCACCCCAGTCGGCCTGCCAGCCGCGTCAGGCAGTACTCATTGATAACAACGGACAGGTAGGTGCATTCGCCTCATGAAGTCGTTCAGCTCGCGCAGAGCGCAGGCCATCGTCGTCGCCATCGCGGCCGGTTCCCTCGCGCTCACCGGGTGCTCCGAGAACAAGGGCTCCAACACCGGCAAGGACTCGAAGAAGGACCAGAAGGAAGCCTCGGTCCAGTCGAAGGCGGTCACCTACGCCGACGCTGCCGGTTCCACCGGTCCCGCCGAGGAGATCGCCGGTGCCCAGAGCGGCGGCACCATCACGGTGTACCAGGAGGCGGGCCTCTCGCACCTGGACCCGGGTCAGACCTACGTCTCCGACGCCGGCCAGGTCGCCAACCTGCTCTTCCGTCGCCTGACCCAGTTCAAGGAGGACGGCAAGGGCGGCGTCTCGGTCGTGGGTGACCTCGCGACCGACTCCGGCAAGGCCTCCGACGGCGGCAAGACCTGGACGTTCACGCTCAAGGACGGGATCAAGGACTCCAAGGGCAACGCCATCACGTCCGGCGACGTCCGCCACACCGTCGAGCGTCAGTACGCGAAGTTCATCTTCGACGGCCCGACCTACCTGCAGACCTACCTGAGCGGTGCCGACTACCGCAAGGCGCTGCCGGGCGGTGGCTTCGACGGCAAGCACCTGCCGAAGACGGTCCTGGACACGCCGGACGACAAGACCGTCGTCTTCCACTTCGACCAGCCGCGTCCGGACCTGCCGCAGACCCTGGCCATGGCCGGCTACGCCATCGTCCCGACGAAGGACGACACCAAGGAGAAGTACGACAAGGCCCCGGTCGCCACCGGCCCGTACAAGATCCAGTCGTCCAAGAGCGGCAAGTCCATGGTGCTCGTCAAGAACACCAACTGGGACCCGAAGACCGACTCCGTGCGCCACCAGTACGTGGACGGCTTCAACTTCCAGTTCGGCGTCACCGAGTCGACCCAGACCAAGCGTCTGATCGCCGACCAGGGCGAGGACAAGAACGCCATCCAGCTCACCGCCGGCGTCGAGGCCACGCAGATCCAGGACGTCATCAAGAACCCGTCCGCCAACAAGCGCACGGTCAAGGGCTACCAGCCCTACGTGATGCAGCTGAGCTTCAACCTGGACCGCGTGAAGGACCTCAAGGTCCGCCAGGCCATCGCCTACGCGGTGAACTCCAAGTCGCTCATCGCCGGTGAGGGTGGTGTCTACGGCGGTGACGTGGCCCCGAACTACTTCGCCCCGACGCTGCCGGGCTACGAGGCCGGCTACGACCCGTACGGCCGTCTGAAGACGCCGCAGGGCAACATCGCCAAGGCCAAGGAGACGCTGAAGGGCGTCCCGGCGTCCGAGAAGAAGGTCGTCTTCGCCTACGCCAACAGCGAGAACGGCCAGAAGCGCAAGGTCGCCATCGAGGACGCGCTCACCAAGGTCGGCTTCGACGTCGTCTCCAAGGAGGTCGACGCCGCGAGCTACTACGAGCAGATCGGCAAGCTGGACAACCCGTACGACATCTACATCACGGGCTGGGGCCAGGACTGGCCGTCCGCGTCCACCGTCGTCACCCCGGTGTACGACGGCACGCAGGTCGCCGACGGTGCGCCGAACTACTCGCACGTCAAGAACGCGAAGGTTGACGCCCTGATCAAGAAGGCGCTGACCCAGGAGCCGACCGAGGCCGCGAAGACCTGGAAGGAAGCCCAGCACTACCTGCTGGAGAAGGTCCTCCCGGCGGCCCCGCTGTGGTACACCAAGCAGTTCCAGCTCTCCGGGTCCAACGTGGGCGGCGCCCGCTACGGGTCGGTGTCCAGCCTCATCGACATCAACCACCTGTTCCTGAAGAAGTCGTAACTCTCTACGGCTGAACGCGGGGACGCGCACCAGGCGGAGCGCGTCCCCGCACCTCCGTGAAACCTCCCACTCGTCTCCGCAGAGAGCAGCCCTCCCGCCATGCTTCAGTTCATCATCCGGCGCACGGTCGGCGCCGTGATCACCCTGTTCCTCATCTCCGCCGCGACGTTCTTCCTGTTCGTCGCCGCGCCTTCCGATTACGCCTCCCTGGCCTGTGGCAAGGACTGCTCTCCTCAGAGGCTGGAGGACATCCGCCAGGCCCTCGGTCTCAACCTCCCCATCGCCCAGCAGTTCTGGGACTTCATGTCCGGCATCGTGATGGGCCGTGACTTCCCGACCGGACACTGCAGCGCCCCGTGCCTCGGGCAGTCGTTCTACTCGGGCGACATGGTCTGGGGCACGATCCTGGACCGCTTCCCGACGACCCTGACCCTCACCATCGGCGGTGCGGTCGTCTTCCTCGTGGTCGGTGTGGGAGCCGGCATGGTCGCCGCCTACCGGCGAGGATCAATGGTCGACAAGATCGCCACGGGCGCGTCGATGGTGCTCAGCTCGTTCCAGATCTACTTCCTGGGTCCGATCGTCCTGATCATCTTCGTCTACAGCACGGGCTGGATGGACAACCCCCAGTACGTGCCGATCACCGAGGATCCGTGGGGCTGGTTCATGGGCATGCTGCTGCCCACCCTGGTGATGGCCACCATCTTCACCGCGCAGTACACCCGTATGGCACGTTCCTCGATGATCGAGCAGCTCGCCGAGGAGCACGTCCGCACCGCCCGCGCGAAGGGCATGTCGCGCAAGTACGTCTTCTTCCGTTACGCCTGGCGCGGCTCGATGATCCCGATCGTCACCGTGCTCGGTATCGACCTCAGCAGCATGCTCGGCGGCGCCGTCGTCACCGAGATCACCTTCTCCCTGCAGGGGATCGGCCGGCTCGCCGTGGACGGCGCGGTCCACAAGGACCTCCCGCTGACCATGGGCGTCATGTTGTTCGGTGCCTTCTTCATCCTGCTCTTCAACATCCTCACCGACATCGCGTACGCCTGGATCGACCCGCGCGTCCGGCTCTCCTAGGAAGAACGAACCACCGTGACCACACTGACCAAGACCGAGGACGCTCCGGCCCCGACCGGCCCGGAGAGCTTCCTCTCGGTGCGCGATCTGAAGGTGCAGTTCTCCACCGAGGACGGCATCGTCAAGGCGGTCGACGGCCTCTCCTTCGACGTCGAGCGCGGCAAGACACTGGGTATCGTCGGCGAGTCCGGCTCCGGTAAGTCCGTCACCAACCTGACGATCCTGGGCCTGCACAACCCCCGCACCTCCACCATCGACGGCGAGATCGTCCTCGACGGCAAGGAACTCGTCACCGCCAACGAGAAGGAGCTGGAGCAGCTCCGCGGCAACAAGATGGCGATGATCTTCCAGGACCCGCTGACCGCGCTGTCGCCGTTCTACACGGTGGGCCGCCAGCTGTCCGAGCCGTTCATGAAGCACCGCGGCGCCTCCAAGAAGGAGGCGAAGGACCGGGCCATCCAGATGCTGGAGAAGGTCGGCATCCCGCAGCCCAAGATCCGCTTCGACGACTACCCGCACCAGTTCTCCGGCGGTATGCGCCAGCGCGCGATGATCGCCATGGCGCTGATGTGCGACCCCGACCTGCTGATCGCCGACGAGCCGACCACCGCGCTCGACGTGACCGTGCAGGCGCAGATCCTGGACCTGCTCAAGGACCTCCAGCAGGAGTTCGGCTCCGCGATCATCTTCATCACCCACGACCTGGGCGTCATCTCGCACATGGCCGACGACCTGCTGGTGATGTACGCGGGCCGGGCCGTGGAGCGCGGCAGCGTCCGCGAGGTGCTGCACGAGCCGAAGCACCCCTACACCTGGGGTCTGCTCAGCTCGATGCCGCGCCTGGACAGCGACCTCGACGAGAAGCTGACGCCGATCCCCGGCAGCCCGCCCTCGCTGCTCAACCCGCCGTCGGGCTGCCCCTTCCACCCGCGCTGCTCGTTCAAGGACGAGGTGCAGGGCAACCTGTGCACCGAGGTCCGGCCGCCGCTGGGCGAGGGACGGGCCACTGCCTGCCACCTCACGGCCGAGCAGAAGCAGACCATCTTCATCGACAAGATCCAGCCTCGGCTGCGCTAGGGAGTACCGAGACATGAGCGACAACCTCACCCTCCCCGAACAGCAGGGCACCGCCGCCGCCTCGTCGGAGACGCTCCTCGAGGTCAAGGGCCTGACCAAGCACTTCCCGATCTACGGCGGCTTTCCGATCAAGCGGAAGGTCGGCGCGGTGCAGGCCGTCGACGGCATCGACCTGACCGTCGGCGTCGGCGAGAGCGTCGGCCTGGTCGGCGAGTCCGGCTGCGGCAAGTCGACCACGGGCCGGCTGATCACCCGTCTGCTGGAGCCGACGGGCGGCACCATCAGCTACGCCGGACAGGACATCACCCGTGCCTCGCGCCGGCAGCTGGCACCTGTGCGGTCCGAGATCCAGATGATCTTCCAGGACCCGTACTCCTCGCTGAACCCCCGCCAGACCGTCGGCACGATCATCAAGTCGCCGATGGAGGTCAACGGGATCGAGCCGGAGGGCGGCCGGGAGAAGAAGGTCCGGGAGCTGCTGGAGCTCGTCGGCCTGAACCCGGAGCACTACAACCGCTTCCCGCACGAGTTCTCCGGCGGCCAGCGCCAGCGCATCGGCGTCGCCCGCGCCCTGGCGCTGAACCCGAAGCTGATCGTGGCGGACGAGCCGGTCTCCGCGCTGGACGTGTCCATCCAGGCGCAGGTGGTGAACCTGCTCCAGGAGGTCCAGAAGGAACTGGGCATCGCGTTCCTGTTCATCGCCCACGACCTGGCCGTCGTGCGGCACTTCTCGCATCGCGTCGCGGTGATGTACCTCGGCAAGGTGGTCGAGGTCGGTGACCGGGACTCGATCTACAACCGGCCCCGCCACCCCTACACGCACGCTCTGCTCTCGGCCGTCCCCGAGGTCGGCGTGGACGAGGGCGACCGCGAGCGGATCCGGCTCGCCGGTGACGTCCCCTCGCCGATCCATCCGCCGTCCGGCTGCCGCTTCCGCACCCGCTGCTGGAAGGCGCAGGACAAGTGCGCGACCGAGGAGCCGCCGCTGGTCCAGATCTCCGGGAACCGGGACGGCCACCTGACCGCCTGCCACTTCCCGGAGGACCCGACCACTCAGCGCGAGGAGGACGTCGTCCTCGACCCGGCGCTGAAGGTGCTGGAGGAGAACGCGTCCGAGGACTGATCCGCGGCCGTGGCCACGGTGATGATCTCGGGGCCGGCGGGGGGCGGGCCCCCCCCCCCCCCACGGACCCACGACCACAGCCCCTGTCCGCCCTCAAGGCACGAAGGTGTCGATGCTTCCCGCCGCCCCCCAGCAGGCCCCACCGTCACGCCCCCGGCGCACAGTCCGGCCCTTATCCGAGAAGAGGGCGAGACGCCGGGCCCCGAGTGGACTGTTCGAACCCGTCCAGCTCGTCCGCTCCTTCCCCGAGGCGCTGCGCAAACTGCACCCGCGCGCCCTCGTCCGGAACCCGGTGCTCTTCGTCGTCTCCGTCGGCGCGGCCCTCACCACGCTGTCCGCACTCCTCCACCCTGCCGTGTTCACTTGGGTCATCAGCCTCTGGCTGTGGCTGACGGTGGTCTTCGCGAACCTCGCCGAGGCGGTCGCCGAGGGCCGGGGCAGGGCGCAGGCGGAGTCGCTGCGCCGGGCCCGTACGGACACGGTGGCGCTGCGGCTCCTGCACTGGAGCTACGGCACGAACCTCGCCACCGCCCGCACGGAGGCCATCGCCGCCACCGACCTGAAGCCGCTGGACGTCGTACTCGTCGAAGCGGGCGAGATGATCCCGGCGGACGGCGATGTCGTCGACGGGGTCGCCGCGGTCGACGAGTCGGCCGTCACCGGTGAATCGGCGCCCGTGATCCGGGAATCCGGCGGCGACCGCAGCGGGGTCACGGGCGGGACCACCGTCCTGTCCGACCGGATCGTCGTCCGGGTCAGTGCACGCCCCGGCCACAGCTTCCTGGACCGGATGATCGCCCTGGTCGAGGGCGCGTCCCGGCAGAAGACACCCAACGAGATAGCGCTGAACATCCTGCTGGCCTCGCTCACGATCATCTTCCTGCTGGTCGTGGTCGCCCTCCAGCCGATGGGCGAGTACGCCGACGCCGCCCAGTCCACGACCGTGCTGGTCGCCCTCCTCGTCACCCTCATCCCGACCACGATCGGCGCGCTGCTCTCCGCGATCGGCATCGCCGGAATGGACCGGCTGGTGCAGCGCAACGTCGTCGCGATGTCGGGCCGTGCGGTCGAGGCGGCGGGCGATGTGAACACCCTGCTGCTCGACAAGACCGGCACCATCACCCTCGGCAACCGCGAGGCCGCCGCCTTCGTCCCGCTGCCCGGCGTCGAGGAACGGCAGCTCGCCGACGCCGCCCAGCTCTCCTCACTGGCCGACGAGACCCCGGAGGGCCGCTCCGTCGTCGTCCTCGCCAAGCAGCGGCACGGGCTGCGGGCCCCCGCCGAGGGCGAGTTGGCGAACGCCCGCTGGGTCGCCTTCAGCGCACAGACCCGGATGAGCGGCGTCGACCTGCGCTGGGACAACGGAGCCGTCTGCGTCATCCGCAAGGGCGCCGCCCAGCAGGTCATCGAGTGGGTGCAGAGGTACGGCGGCCAGGTCCCGCCCGAGGCACGGATGTACGCCGACGCCGTGGCAGCGTCCGGCGGGACCCCGCTGCTGGTCGCCGTGCACGACTGGGACGGGCCGCGCGTCCTCGGCCTGATCCACCTCAAGGACGTCGTCAAGGACGGCATCCGCGAACGCTTCGTCGAACTGCGCCGGATGGGCATCCGCACCGTCATGGTCACCGGCGACAACCCGCTCACCGCCCGCGCCATCGCCCAGGAGGCGGGCGTGGACGACTACCTGGCCGAGGCGACCCCCGAGGACAAACTCGCGCTGATCACGCAGGAGCAGGCGGGCGGCAAGCTGGTCGCGATGACCGGCGACGGCACCAACGACGCCCCGGCCCTTGCGCAGGCGGACGTCGGCGTGGCCATGAACACCGGCACGTCGGCCGCCAAGGAGGCCGGCAACATGGTCGACCTCGACTCCAACCCGACCAAGCTCATCGAAATCGTCGAGATCGGCAAGCAACTTCTCATCACCCGAGGCGCGTTGACGACGTTCTCCATCACGAACGACGTCGCGAAGTACTTCGCGATCATCCCCGCGATGTTCGCGGGCACGTACCCGGGCCTGGAGTCGCTGAACGTCATGGGCCTGCACAGCCCGACCTCCGCCATCACCTCCGCGATCATCTTCAACGCCCTGATCATCGTCGGACTCATCCCGCTCGCCCTGCGCGGCGTGCGCTACACCCCCTCCTCGGCCCACGACCTGCTGCGCCGCAACCTGCTCGTCTACGGACTCGGCGGGCTCGTACTGCCCTTCGTCGGCATCAAGCTCATCGACCTGCTCATCTCGGGTGTCCCCGGCCTTGGCTGAACCCCGCCAGGGCCCCCGTCAAGGTCGCGTCTGCGCACGTCAGAGCCCCGTCAGAGAAGGGCGTTCCGGCTTGCCCGGTGCGTGCGGCACGGCTTCCATGGAGCCCGTGAACAGCGCCTGGCTCCTCCTCGACCGGCCGCCGAGTCCCGCTCGGCCGTCGCGTCGTGAGCCGCGCTGTGCGGAGCGGCCCGCGTCCCGCTGACGCCGTTTTCCGCCCACCCCTGGGGCGCCGTGATCGGCGGCTCCCCGATCTGAGGGGCGCCGTGATCGACTCCGGCACCCCTCGCCCACCTTTCTTCACCGCACGCCCACCGCCCCTCGCCGGGCCGTGCCGGCGTGCCCGCAACCCCGGATGGGAACATGTCCGACTCACCCCTTTCTTCGCTCGCCGTCCTGGTCACCGGCGCCACCTCCGGCATCGGCTACGAGACCGCCCGGCAGCTGGCCGAGCGCGGCGCCACCGTGCTGCTGCACGGCCGCACCGCCGAGGAGGCCCGCGCGGCAGCCGACCGCCTGGTCGCGACCGCGGGCATCGACGGCGGCCACCTGTGCGCGTTCGCCGCCGACTTCTCGCGCCTCGACGAAGTGGAGACCCTCGCCCACCGCGTCGTCGCCGAACACCCGCAGCTGGACGTGCTCGTCAACAACGCGGGCATGGCCGCCCCCGAGCGGCACACCGTCACCGCCGACGGCAACGAGATCGCCTTCCAGGTCAACTTCCTCGCCCACTACCTGCTGACCTGCCTCCTGGAGCCGGCCCTCACCACCGACCCGGGCGGCCGCGTCGTCAACGTCTCCTCCTCCCTGCACCGCACGGCCTCCATCAGCTGGTCCGACCCCAACCGCGCCCGCCGCTACTCCCGCCTCGCCGCCTACGCCCAGTCCCAGCTGGCGCTCACGGTGTTCGCGGCCGACCCGCGCGTCACCGCCGTCTCCGTGCACCCCGGCGTCTGCGACACGGCCCTGCTGCCGCTGTACGCCCACGAGGGCGTCTCCGCCACCGAGGGCGCCGGGCACGTGGTCCGGCTGTGCGACCCGGCGGTCGAGATCGTCAACGGCGCCTACTACGACCGCGGCGAGCGCGTCGACCCGGCACCGGCCGCGACCGAGGACCGCACGGTCAGGCGCCTCACCAAACTGGCGGACCTGCTGGTCGGCCGCACCGCTTGAAGAACCCTCCAGAGCAAAGGAACTGACGCACATGTCGAAGCGCGCCCGCAAGAAGAAGGCCGACCACGGCTCCAAGGCCGGCCAGAGCTGACCGGCTCCCACCATCCGGGCGGACGGTGAGCACAACCGTCCGCCCCGCCTCACATCCGCAGCCGGTAGGGCAGCAGGCAGACCACCACGTCGGTGCGGGCCCGCAGTACGGTCGCCAGCAGCAGGCCGCGCTGGTTCTGCAGGATCTCGTAGCGGCGGTGCCGGGGTTCGACCTCGGGGATCAGCACCGCGACCTGCCGTCCGCCCCGGGCCGCGTGCTGCACGTAGTCGACCATCGGCTGGACCAGGGACCGGTGCGGGCTGTCGATGACGTCGAGGCGCACCCCCGGATTCCACCGCGCCCACGCCTCCTGAAGGGCGCGGGTCTTGTCCGGGTCGTTGTGGACGGCGACGGCCACCACCTCGTCGCCCAGCGCGAGAGCGGCGCCGACGGCGTACCGGGCGAGCTTGCTGACATCGCCCAGCGGGACGATCACCAGGCTGCCGGGGCGCGGGTCGGGCGGGGCGGGGATGCGACCGAGGCCGAGTTCCTCGCCGACGGCCGTGTAGTAGCGCTGGATGCGGGAGAACAGCAGCATCAGCAGCGGTACGGCGATCACGACCACCCAGGCGCCCTCCAGGAACTTGGTGACGAGGAGGATGAGCCCGGCCAGGCTGGTGAGCGCCGCCCCGGTGCCGTTGATGAGCGCACGGCGCTTCCAGCCCGGGGGCCGCTGGGTGGCCCAGTGCCGGACGAGACCGAGCTGGCTGAGGGTGAAGCCGATGAACACGCCGATCGCGAAGAGCGGGATCAGCCGGTGGGTGTCGGCGTCGGACGCGATGAGCAGCAGCGCGGCCAGCAGGGCCAGCGCCACCACGCCGTAGCGGTAGACGGGCCGTTCGGCGCGCAGCCCGAACAGGTGGGGCAGCCGGTGGTCGCGGGCCAGCAGGCTCATCAGCACCGGCAGCCCGCCGAAACTGGTGTTCGCCGCGAGCAGCAGGACGAGGGTGACGATCAGGTTGGTGGCGTAGTAGGCCCAGCCGTCGCCGTACGCGCCTGCGGTGAGCTGGGCCAGGACGGTGACGTCCGCGCGCGGGGCGACCTGGTCGCGGCGGATCAGCACGGCGATGCCGATCAGCATCAGGCCCAGCAGCCCGCCCAGCATGAACTCGGTGCCCTGGGCGCGCCGGACCCGCGGGACGCGGAAGGTCGGCACGGCGTTGGCGATGGCCTCCACACCGGTCAGCGCCGAACAGCCGGCCGAGAACGCCTTCAGGATCAGCAGCAGACCCAGCGCCTCGTGCGCCTGCACGGGCTGCGCACCGCCCACCACGGCCGCCGGATGCGAACGGAGAAGGCCGCCGACGACGACCCCCAGGACGGCCACGATGAACAGTGCGGTGGGCAGCATCAGCACCCGGGCGCTCTCGGTGACCCCGCGCAGGTTCACGGCCGTCAGCAGCGCGAGGCCGGCCAGACACACCAGCAGCTTGTCCTGGGCCAGAGCCGGAAAGGCGGAGGCCAGGGCGTCGGCGCCGGCGGTGAGGCTGACGGCGACCGTCAGCACGTAGTCGACGACCAGACTGGCCGCAGCGAGCAGGGCGGCGGTCGCGCCCAGGTCTTTCTTGGCCACCGCGTAGGCGCCTCCGCCGTCCGGGTGTACGGCGATGACCTGGGCGTACGACACCACAAGCGCCACGAGCAGGAAGGTGATCGCCAGCGTGATCGGCAAGGTGGCGGTCAGCGCCCCGGTCCCGGCCGCGACCAGCACCAGCACGATGGCCTCGGGGCCGTACGCCACCGAGCTGAGCGCGTCCAGCGACAGCGCGGCCAGCCCTTCCAGGCTGGTGAGGTGGTGCTTCTCCCCCTCGCCGGGGCGCAGCGGGACCCGCGGTTCCAGCTCACGGCGTGCCAGGCCATACGCCATCGGGACCTCACCACGGACGGCAGGACGGTCCGCACCAGTCTCCGCGCGGGACGGCCGTGCGGCTCCCCGGGATCGGCCGTCCGCGTGCACCCCTGTGGCGCACGGGACACGAGTCACCCCAGGAATCCGCTGAGAATGTGTGCAGGAGTGCCACACGGGCCGCACACAGTCTTCCGAAAGCCTCGCTAGCGTTCTGGCCGCTCGCTCCCACGTGCGAACGTGGCCAGGCCGCCGGCCGAGGCCGCAGGCGCAGTCGATTCAGGAAGACCGTAAATGGACTACTGCTCCTCGTGCCGTCGGCATCTGAACGGTGCCCTGGTGTGTCCCGGGTGCGGCGCCTACGCCCCGGACATCGCCCCCGTCACCTCCCTGCCGGCGCGCGCGACCGCTCCCGCCGCCTGGTACGACAGCGACCTCCTGGACGAGCCGGCACCGGCCGCACCGGACGAGACCCCGGAGTTCCTCCCGTCCGGCGACGCGGACCGCGCCCCCCGCGCGCCGCAGGGTCGGGCGGCCCGGCGCCGCCAGCTGGCCCGCTGGAAGAAGAACAAGCGCCGGGCCGCGGTCGCGACCGCCGTCGCGCTCGTCGGCGGCGGCCTCACCCTGGCCGCACTGGACCGGCAGTCCCCCGACCGGGCCCAGGCGGCCGCGGCGCCGGACAACCGGACCATGGGCGCCACGGACGAGCAGACCACCGCCGAGGCCCAGCCGGAGTCGACCGCGCCCGGCAAGCACCGCGCGCCGAGCACCACCACCCCGGCCCGGCACACCGCGACCGGCGCCCCGCGCGGCCAGACCCTCGCCGCCGCTCCCCGGCACGCCTCGCCGGACACCCACCCGGACGCGGCCGCCGCTCCGCTGCCCGCGCAGACGCCTGCCGCACCGCACCAGAGCGCCGCCCCCGTCTCCGGCAGCACGACGATCACCCACAGCGACACGGGCACGACGGCACAGCAGCCGTCCACGCCCACCCCCGCACCCGCCACCAGCAGCGGAACGGACACGGGCACGTCCCCGGCGGCCCCCGCCCCGGCGGCGACCCATCCGGCCCAGCTCTGCCTGCTCGTGGTCTGCCTGGGCTGACGGGGCTGTCGCCTCAGTTGTTCCAGGTCTCGTCGTACGGGTCGTGCGGGGTCGGTACCGGCCTCGCCGACGTCACCTTCAGGTACGGGATCGGGCCGTTGTTGACCGGGTCGCGGGTCAGCCGGGGGCTGTAGGTGCCGGTGACCTCCAGCCAGGCGTCCGGTTGCAGGACCGGGGGCAGCTTGCCGGTCAGGGCGATCTTCACCGGCTGGGCGTCCGCCGCGCAGCAGTTGAGGGCCATGCGGACCAGGTAGGGCGCGCCGGAGTGGTCCAGGGCGAGGAAGCCGGTGACACGGACGGGGCGGCCGTGCAGGGAGCGGCCGTGGCCGTAGGCCGCGCGGGACGCGTAGTCGACCACGCTGAGCGGGACCGGATCACCCGCGGGCAACCTGCCGTAGCCGTACGGCTGTTGCAGTGCCGTGCCGGTGCGCAGGGCACTGTAGGAGCCCAGGGCCGGCGGGGCGATGAGGATCAGGGCGAGCAGCGGTAGGACGAGGAGCCAGGAGATACGCGGCTCGGGGTGGATGTGGGCGGTGCCGGTGGCCGCCTTGGCCGCCTTGGCCGCCTTGGTGCGCTTGCGCTCGTACCACGCCGTCGCCAGGGCCGCCGCGATCAGGACCGCGCCCGAGGCCAGCAGCAGCGGCTGCAGGCCCGCCTTGACGTAGCGCAGGTAGAGGTCGGTGACGCCCGCGTGCAGGAGGGCAGCGCCCAGCAGGAACATCACCGCCGCCTGGGCCTGCCGGTTCACAGGAGCACCGTCCCGGTCACCAGGGCGCCCACGACGGCCAGCGCGAACGTGGCGGGGGCGAAGCGGAGCGCGAAGGTACGGCCGAAGGTGCCGGCCTGCATCGCGAAGAGCTTGAGGTCGATCATCGGGCCCACCACCAGGAACACCAGCTTGGCCGTCAGGGAGAACTGGGTGAGCGAGGCCGCGACGAACGCGTCCGCCTCCGAGCAGATGGACAGCAGTACGGCGAGCACGGCGAGGGCGAGCACGGAGACCAGGGGGTTGTCGGCCGCCGTGCGCAGCCAGGTCGCCGGGGTCGCCGCCTTCAGCGTGGCCGCAGCCATCGCGCCCAGCACCAGGAAGCCGCCCGCGTGCACGGTGTCGTGCCGGACCGAGTTCCAGAACGCCTCGGCCCTGGTCGCGCCCTCGTGCGCACCGTGGGCCGGCGGACGCAGCCAGTCCGTGCGGCCCAGGCGCTGCCACAGCCAGCCCATCGCGCAGGCCACCAGGAGGCTGGCGAGGAAGCGGGCCAGGACCATCTCCGGGTTGCGCGGGAAGGCGACGGCCGTGGCGGTCAGGACGATCGGGTTGATCGCGGGCGCGGAGAGAAGGAAGGCCAGGGCCGCCGCCGGGGTCACGCCCCTGCGCACCAGCGCGCCCGCCACCGGCACCGACGCGCACTCGCAGCCCGGCAGCACGGCGCCCGCGAGCCCGGCCACCGGTACGGCCAGGGCGGGCCGGCTCGGGAGGGCGCGGGCGAAGAAGGACGGGGGCACGAAGACCGCGATCGCCGCCGAGAGCAGGACACCCAGCACGAGGAAGGGCAGCGCCTGGACCGTCACGGCCACGAACACCGTCATCCAGCTCTGCATCAACGGGGTGCCGAGGGCCGCGCGGATCGGGGACTGGGCGAGCACGGCCAGCAGCAGGGTCAGCGTCAGGACGAGGGGGGAGCTGAGCCTCCTGGCCGGCCGGTCGCCGGGCCCTTCACCGGACGGGTGCGCCGGGTTCCGCTCGTCGGCGCCGGGCCGGGCGTCCTCGGTGATGGCCACGGGTGGGTACCTCCGGCTCGGTGCTGCCTCTCCCTCCCCACCAGTACGCGACCGTGGGCACGGTTGTTCACCTCCTTGCTGGAACCACCTGTCTTCTTGGGGCAGTCTTTTCCCTTGTGGCGAGCGTTCCTCATCAAGGTGGGCCCGGTGCCCGGGCGGCGCACATGGTGGTGTGCGGTGACGACGGGCTCGCGCACCGGCTGGCGGCCGAGTTGCGCGGAGTCCACGGCGAGCAGGTCACCCTCGTGGTGCCGCCGAACGAACGGACGGCGCGGCCCCCGGTGGTCGGTCGGGCCCGGGCCGCGTCGGCCGCGCTGCTCGACCGGGTGGTCAACGCCGCCGTCGGACGGGGCACCGGCAACGGCCCGGGCGGCACGACCGGGAACGGCACGGTCGCAGGACGGCCCGACGGCGAGCGGGTGTTGGAGGCCGCCGAGCTCACGGAGGCCGTGCTCGCCGAGGCCGGAGTGGAGCAGGCCACCGCGCTGGCGCTCGTCCATGACGACGACGAGACCAACATCCGGGCCGCGCTGACCGCCCGCCGGCTCAACCCGCGCCTGAGGCTCGTCCTGCGCCTGTACAACCGGAGGTTGGGCCAGCACATCGAGGAACTCCTCGACCAGACAGCCGCGTTGGCCTACGGCGCGGGGGCGGCCGGCCCGGAGGCGTCCACGACCGTGCTGTCCGACGCCGACACCGCCGCGCCCGCGCTGGCCGCGGCCGCCGTCGCCGGCACGACCAAGGTCGTCCAGACCGACAGTCTGCTGCTGCGGGCCGTGGAGCGGCTGCCGGCCGCGGACGGGCAGCTCGCCGATCCGGGGCTGTGCACCCTGGCGCTGCTCTCGGAGACCGGCGCGGATCCTGCCGGGGCTGACGAGTCCGAGGGCAACGGGGAGCAGGGGCCCCTGCTGCTGCCGGACGACGAGGAGGTACGGCAGGCCACCGGGCGGGCCGCCGTGGTGCTGGAGCAGGTGTCGTCCTTCGGCGGTCCCGCGTCGGCCGCCACCGGACGCGGGGTGGGGGGCGTACCGCCGCTCTCCTCCCTCTTCTCACGGCGGCTGCGGTGGTCGCTGGCCGGCCTCGTGGGGTGTGTGGTGGCACTCGCCGTCGCGCTGTGGCTGGTCACCGGGATCCATCCGCTGAGAGCCTTCTATCTGACCTTGCTGGACATGTTCGCGATCGACGATCCGGCGCTCGGGGAGTCCCTCGGACGGCAGATCCTCCAACTCCTCTCCGGACTCATGGGGTTGCTGTTGCTGCCGGTGCTGCTGGCGGCGGTGCTGGAGGCGCTCGGCACCTTCCGGACCGCCTCCGCGCTGCGGAAGCCGCCGCGCGGTCTGGGCGGGCACGTGGTGCTGCTCGGGCTCGGGAAGATCGGCACGAGGGTGCTGACCCGGCTGCGGGAGCTGCACATTCCCGTGGTGTGCGTGGAGTCCGACCCGGAGGCGCGGGGGCTTGCGACCGCGCGGCGGCTGCGGGTGCCGGTGGTGCTGGGGGACGTCACGCAGGAGGGGGTGCTGGAGGCCGCGAAGATCCATCGGGCGCATGCGCTGCTCGCGGTGACCAGCGCGGACACGACCAATCTGGAGGCCGTGCTGTACGCGCGGTCCGTGCGGCCGGATCTGCGGGTGGTGCTGCGGCTGTACGACGACGACTTCGCCACCGCGGTGTACCGGACGCTGCGGGCCGCCCATCCGCAGGCCTCCACGCGCAGCCGGAGTGTGTCGCACCTGGCGGCGCCGGCGTTCGCGGGGGCGATGCTGGGGCGCCAGGTGCTGGGGGCGATTCCGGTGGAGCGGCGGGTGCTGCTGGTCGCCTCGGTCGAGGTGGCCGGGCATGCGGAGTTGGAGGGGCGGAGCGTGGCGGAGGCGTTTCGGGCGGGGGCGTTCCGGGTGCTGGCGCTGGAGGGCCGTGCCGACGTTCCCGGCGACTATGTGCTGCGCAAGGGCGACCGGGTCGTGGTTGCCGCCACCCGCCGGGGCCTGGCCGAGCTGCGCTGACCCGTCCAGGGGGCTCCGCCCCCTGGACCCTGCGTCTCCTCCGGGCGCCCTACAGACCCAAGTGCCTCCCCGCGAAGTCCGTCTCCAGTCTCACCTGCTTGATCCGCTCGTCCACGACCAGTGAGCCGTGGCCGGCGTCGTAGCGGTACACCTCGTGGGTCGCGCCGCGGGCCTCCAGGCGCTTGACGTAGTTGTCGATCTGCCGGATCGGGCAGCGGGGGTCGTTGACGCCCGCCGAGATGTAGACGGGGGTCTTGACCTGGTCGACGTAGGTCAGCGGCGAGGACGCCTCGAAGCGGTCCGGGACCTCCTCCGGGGTGCCGCCCAGCAGGGTGCGGTCCATCGCCTTCAGGGACTCCATCTCGTCGTGGTACGCGGTGACGTAGTCCGCGACCGGCACGACCGCGATGCCCACCGCCCACGCCTCGGGCTGGGTGCCGATGCCGAGGAGGGTGAGATAGCCGCCCCAGGAGGCACCGGTGAGGATCAGGCGCCCGGGGTCGGCGAGGCCGGAGGAGACCGCCCAGTCGCGGACCGCGGCCACGTCCTCCAGCTCGATCAGGCCGACCCGGTGCTTGAGCGCGTCCGTCCAGGCACGGCCGTACCCCGTGGAGCCGCGGTAGTTGATGCGGACCACCGCGTAGCCGTGGTCCACCCAGGCGGCCGGGCCCGCGGCGAAGGAGTCGCTGTCGTGCCAGGTCGGACCGCCGTGCAGGTCGAAGACCGTGGGGAGCGGGCCGGTGGCGCCGGCCGGCTTCTGGATCAGGGCGTGGATGCGGCCGCCCGGGCCCTCCACCCATGCATCCTCGACCGGCACGGACGGCGGGCACGTCATGCCGGGCGGGTCCAGGACCACCCCGCCGGTCGTGGAGCGGACCACGGACGGCTCGGCGGCCGACGACCACAGGTACTCCACGCTGCCGTCGGGGCGGGCCGTCGCCCCGGAGACCGTGCCGGGCGGGGTGGGGACACGGGTCAGCTCGTGCCCGGCCAGGTCGTAGCGGAACAGCTCGCTGCGGGCCTCGTGGCTGTGGGCGACGAGCAGGCCGCTGCCGTCCGGATACCACTCGGCGCTGACGTCGCCGGGCAGGTCGAGCAGGAGGTCCGTCTGCGCGCCCGTCGCCACGTCCCACACGAGCGGCTCCCAGCGGCCGCGGCGCTGGTGGCCGATGAGGAGGCGGGTGTCGCCGTCCACGGGAGCGAAGCCGAGGACCTCCAGGCCCAGTTCCTCGGTGCCGCCCTTGGTGTCGTCCAGCTCGGCGACCTTCGTGCCGTCCGGGCGCAGCACGCGCAGGGCCGCGTGCATGGCGTCGCCGTGCTCGGTGTGCTCGATCGCGAGCAGGGAGCCGTCGTGGGAGAGGTCGCCCACGCCCGCCGACTCGCGGTGCCGGTAGATCTCGACCGGGTCCTCGCCCTCGCGCGCGAGGTGGATCGTGGTGCCCTCCTCGTCCGTGGAGCGGCCGACCACCGCCGTACGGCCGTCGCGGGCCAGGGCCAGACCGGCCGGGTAGGAGGGTTCGAGGCCGGGCACGGCGGTCTCGTCGGTCCCGCCGCCGAAGGGCTGACGGCGCCAGATCCCGAACTCGTCGCCGTCCTTGTCGTCGAACCACCAGATCCACGCGCCGTCCGGGGTGAGTACGCCGTCCGTCGTGCCGTTCGGCCGGTCCGTGGCCTGCCGCTGCCCGCCCGTCGCCCGGTCCCAGGCGTACAGCTCGTACGTGCCCGTCGCGTTCGACACGAACAGGGAGCGGTCCGGCGCGTCCTCCGCCCAGTCGGGCAGCGAGACCCGCGGCGCCCGGAAGCGCTTCTCCCAGTCCGGCATGTCCGGTGTGTCCGGCGTCCTGCTCTCACTCATGGCCCCAGTCATGCGCCCATACTGCCTGGTCCCAGCCCCATCCGCTGGCGGGTGTACCCAGCCTGTGGATAACTTCCCGACCACGACCACGGACTCCGCACACACGTGCCCACCCGCGCCCGCCCCGGGCACCCGTCGAGCACTCGTCGAGCACTCGTCGAGCAGCCGGCCGAACCCCCAGCCGACCCCGAACGGAACCCTGAGCCGAACCCTGAGCCGAACCCCCCGCCCAAGCCTCCGGCACGGGCGCCGTACCGTTGAGGGCGTGTACCGGTTTCTGCTGACACCCCGCTGGTGGGGCATCAACGTCTTCGTGCTGCTCGCCATCCCGTTCTGCGTGTTCATGGGGTCGTGGCAGCTGAGCCGGTTCGAGGGGCGGGTGCAGGACCACCGCACCGCGACCGAGCAGGCCGCCTCCGACCAGCACGAGAAGGCCCGGCCGCTGGCCGGGATGCTGCCCGTCGACAAGAACACCTCGGGCCGCCGCGTCACCACGAGCGGCACCTACGGCAGGCAACTCCTCGTGCCGGGCCGGGAACTGGAGGGCAAGCGCGGCTTCTACGTACTGACGCTGCTGCGCACCGACACCGGCAAGTCCCTGCCCGTGGTCCGCGGCTGGCTGCCCGGCAACGCGGACCCCGCCAAGGCACCCGCTCCGCCCACCGGCGAGGTCACCGTCACCGGCGCGCTCCAGGCCTCCGAGACCCCGGGGGACAACGGGGTCGGCGCCCAGGGCGGGCTGCCCGCCGGCCAGTCGGCGGCGATCAGCGCGGCCTCGCTGGTGAACCTGGTGCCGGACAAGCTGTACGACGCCTGGGTCACCCTCGACAAGGCCGACGCAGGGATGAAGGCCGTGCCCGCGACCGCGCCGGCCGGCACCGGTCTCGACCTGAAGGCGTTCCAGAACCTCGGCTACACCGGGGAGTGGTTCGTCTTCGCGGGCTTCGTGGTCTTCATGTGGTTCCGGCTGCTGCGCCGCGAGGTGGAGTTCCAGCGCGACGCGGCGCTCGGCCTGGTGCAGGAGCAGGAGCAGAACGAGGCGCAGGACGAGGCGCAGAAGAACGCCTCCGCTCCGACCGCCGTGTGACGCCTGCGATCCCGTCGGCGCCCGGCGCCTACTGCCCCGCCAGCACCCCGGTGTAGTACACCGTCCCCGCGCAGGCGTTCGGCACCGTAGCCGACACCGTCGGGCCGGCCTGGGCGGTGTGCGTGACGAGGACGCTGCCGTCGGCCGTGCCACCGTCCTCGGTGACGAGCTGGGTGCCGACGCCTTCCGCACCACCGGTGCTGGCCGTGCTTCCGCTGGCGCCGGCGTCCGGGGAGGGCGTCGGTTCGGGTGAGGGGCCGCCGCTGTCCGTGCCGCCGGAGGCGCTGCCGCCGCCCGTGGTGGGGCAGGTCTCGGACGGTACGAAGGCGAACCTCTCCACGTAGGCCGCGCCCGGCTGGAGGACCAGCGTCGTGACCTCCAGGGAGGGGTCGGGCAGGGCGGCCGCCGCGTCCCCGGACACATGCCGTACGCCGCTCACCTTCGCCGGATCGGCGGCGGCCTGCGCCGCGACCGTGACGCTGCCCGCGCCGCCGACGGTACAACCGGTGGTGGAGGTGTTGGAGACGCGGAAGGTGCCGTAGACGACGCCTGCGGTGTCGGGTGCGTCGACGGTCTGCGTGGCGCCCAGCTGGGCCGCCGTGCACGCCGGGGTGCCCGCAGCCAGTGTGGCGGACGGGTTGGCACCGCCGGCCGAGCCGGTGCCGTTGCCGCCGGTCTTGCCCGGCTCGCCGGTCTTGCTGCTGTCCTTGCCGGGCCCGGGGGTCTTGCCCTGGGAGCCGCCGGCGGTGCTGGAACCGCCGTCCGGGTCCTTGCCCTGGGTGACGCCGCCCTGGGCCTGGGACGTCTGCCCGGCCATGGCGGTGTTGGGGTCGGTGCCACCGGAGTTGGAGACGTGGATGAGGGCGGGGACCGCCGTGCCGATGAACAGGGCGGCGGCCACCATGCCGACGGCGGCCTGCCGCTTGCGCGCCCGGCGTGCGGGCACCGCGCGGCGCAGATGGTCCAGCGTGCCGGTGCGCGGCTCGATGTCGTCGACCGCCGAGTGCAGCATCCGGCGCAGAGACAGCTCGTCAGAGCCGAGGCCGTCGAGCCCGTCGAGGCCCGGGCCGAGCCCCTCGGGGCCCTTTTCGTCGGGGCCGTGGTTCACAGTTCCGTTCCCAGCGTGCGATTGCGTGTGCTCTTGCTCGTGCCGCTTCGTCGGCTCGTGCCAGGCGTAGGGCTCATGGCGTCCATGGGAGTGGCCTTCTTGCGAGTTGCCTTCATGGGAATCGCCCCCTTCGGCTTGCCCGCTCATGCCGGTGCCTCCATGGCCACCCGCAGCGCGGCGATGCCCCGCGAGCCGTACGCCTTCACGGAGCCCAGCGAGATGCCCAGCGTCTCGGCGACCTGGGCCTCGGTCATGTCCGCGAAGTAGCGCAGGACGAGGACCTCGCGCTGGCGGCGCTGCAGGCCCTTCATCGCCTTGATGAGGTCGCGCCGCTCCAGCTGGTCGTAGGCGCCCTCCTCCGCGCTCGCCATGTCCGGCATCGGCTTGGAGAGGAGCTTCAGGCCGAGGATGCGGCGGCGCAGGGCGGAGCGGGAGAGGTTGACGACCGTCTGCCGGAGGTAGGCGAGCGTCTTCTCGGGGTCGCGGACGCGCTTGCGGGCCGAGTGGACGCGGATGAACGCCTCCTGGACGACGTCCTCACAGGAGGCGGTGTCGTCGAGGAGAAGCGCGGCGAGGCCGAGCAGCGAGCGGTAGTGCGCCCGGTAGGTCTCGGTGAGGTGGTCGACGGTCGTACCGGCGACCACGGTGTCCGTGCCGGCCGCGCCGGCCGCGGTCTCCTCCGAGCCGTCACGCTGACTGGGTATGCGGGCGGGCCGCGCTGCGGGCATGGGCGCGATCACCGGCATGCCGCCGGGCATGCGCGGCCGGAGCGCCGCACGGGGCGGTCGGAGCGCCGCGGCGCCGCGGGCCGCACTGAGTTCGAGTACCTCTGCCACGCCAGTTGGACACGTCTCCCCCCGCCAGGGTTGTACATGCCGGAGGTCACATGTGCGACAACCGGCGGTGCCTCAAGTGCCGTCATGCGTCCGCTCTTCCCCTATATGCCATTTGAACGGGCGTCCCCACGCCCCGATCACGGCGTCCCCACGCCAGGATCCCCACGTCTCACGCCCCGCAAGGGTGACCGCAAAGACGCTCCCCGCCCCTCGCGCGGTTGCGAGGGGCGGGGAGGAAAATCCTCTGCTGCCGAGGTTCAAGGTTCAAGTGGTTTGGACCATGCTCCCGGCCACATTTCTTACATGGATCCTACAAACATCTCACGCGTGTGGGGAGGGTTCCCCGGTCAACTCCGCCGCCACCAGTTCCGCGATCTGCGCGGTGTTCAGCGCGGCACCCTTGCGCAGGTTGTCGCCGCAGACGAAGAGTTCCAGCGCGGTCGGGTCGTCGAGGGCCCGCCGCACCCGCCCGACCCAGGTCGGGTCGGTGCCCACCACATCGGCGGGGGTGGGGAACTCGCCGGCGGCGGGGTCGTCGCAGAGCACCACCCCGGGAGCGGTGGCGAGGATCTCGCGGGCGCCGTCGACGGTGACCTCGCCCTGGAAGCGGGCGTGGACGGTGAGCGAGTGCGTGGTGATCACGGGTACCCGGACACAGGTCACGGCGACGGGCAGCGTCGGCAGTCCGAGGATCTTGCGGGACTCGTCCCGCACCTTCATCTCCTCCGACGACCAGCCGTCCTCCCGGAGCGACCCGGCCCAGGGGACCACGTTCAGCGCGACCGGCTCGGGGAAGGGCCCGGTGTCGTCCCCGACGGCCCGCCGTACGTCGCCGGGTTTGGTCCCCAGCTCGGTCCCGGCGACCAGGGACAGCTGGGCCCGCAGCGTCTCGACGCCCGCGCGGCCCGCCCCGCTCACCGCCTGGTACGACGACACCACCAGCTCGCGCAGCCCGAACTCGGCGTGCAGCGCGCCGAGGGCGACGATCATCGACAGGGTCGTGCAGTTGGGGTTGGCGACGATCCCGCGCGGCCTGCTCCGCACCGCGTGCGGATTGACCTCGGGGACGACGAGCGGCACGTCCGGGTCCATGCGGAAGGCACCGGAGTTGTCGACGACGACCGCACCGCGCGCGGCGGCGATCGGCGCCCACTCGGCGGCGACCTCGTCGGGCACGTCGAACATCGCGATGTCGACCCCGGCGAAGGCGTCCTCCGTCAGGGCCTGGACCTCGACCTCCTCGCCGCGCACGGCCAGCTTGCGGCCGGCCGAGCGCGGGGAGGCGATCAGACGGATCTCGCCCCAGATGTCCGCGCGCTGGGACAGGATCTGGAGCATGACCGCGCCGACGGCTCCGGTCGCACCCACGACCGCGAGCGTCGGCTTCCCGGTCGGCGCCATTACCGGCCCGTGCCTCCGTAGACGACGGCCTCGTCGGTCTCGGAGTCGAGGCCGAAGGCGGTGTGCACGGCACGCACGGCCTCCGGCACGTCGTCGGCGCGGGTGACGACGGAGATGCGGATCTCGGAGGTGGAGATCAGCTCGATGTTCACGCCCGCGTTGCTCAGCGCCTCGAAGAAGGAGGCGGTGACGCCCGGGTTGGTCTTCATCCCGGCGCCGACGAGGGAGATCTTGCCGATCTGGTCGTCGTAGCGCAGCGAGTCGAAGCCGATGCCGTGCTTGTTCTTCTCCAGCGCGTCGATGGCCTTGCGACCCTCGGTCTTCGGCAGCGTGAAGGAGATGTCGGTCAGCCCCGTGGAGGCCGCCGACACGTTCTGCACGACCATGTCGATGTTGATCGCGGCATCGGCGATGGTCCGGAAGATCGCGGCGGCCTCGCCCGGCTTGTCCGGCACGCCGACGACCGTGATCTTGGCCTCGGAGGTGTCGTGCGCGACACCGGAGATGATGGCCTGCTCCACCTTCTTGTCCCCTTGCTCGATCGGCTCGCTGCTGACCCACGTGCCCTGCAGCCCACTGAAGGAGGAGCGGACGTGGATCGGGATGTTGTAGCGGCGGGCGTACTCCACACAGCGGTGGAGCAGCACCTTGGATCCGGAGGCCGCCAGCTCCAGCATGTCCTCGAAGGAGATCCAGTCGATCTTCTTCGCCTTCTTCACCACGCGCGGGTCGGCGGTGAACACGCCGTCGACGTCGGTGTAGATCTCGCAGACCTCGGCGTCGAGGGCGGCCGCGAGCGCCACGGCGGTCGTGTCGGACCCGCCGCGCCCCAGCGTGGTGATGTCCTTCTTGTCCGCGCTGACGCCCTGGAACCCGGCGACGATCGCGATGTTGCCCTCGTCGAGCGCCGTCCGGATCCGGCCCGGCGTGACGTCGATGATCCGGGCTTTGTTGTGGACCGAGTCGGTGATGACGCCTGCCTGGCTGCCGGTGAACGACTGTGCCTCGTGGCCCAGGTTTTTGATCGCCATGGCCAGCAGGGCCATGGAGATACGCTCTCCGGCGGTCAGCAGCATGTCGAACTCCCGGCCGGCAGGCATCGGTGAAACCTGCTCGGCGAGATCGATCAGCTCGTCCGTCGTGTCGCCCATCGCGGAAACGACGACAACCACCTGGTTGCCGTTCTTCTTCGCTTCCACGATCCGCTTGGCGACGCGCTTGATGCCCTCGGCATCGGCTACGGAGGAGCCTCCGTACTTCTGCACGACAAGGCCCACGTGCGCTCCTCGCTCGGTTCGTTTGTGTCGGCTCAGTCTAACGAGCGTCCGAAATCCACCCCCCTGCTCCCGCATGGTGAGACGTCAGGCGCTCGCCCCGAACCTGCCCAGTGCACGGCACGCCACGCGAAACGTGCCCCGGCTCACAGTGACCACTGTGAATTAAGTTTCAAGCACTAAGGTGCGGGGCGTGCGCGTACCTCATCTGGGGCCCCCAGCTGGTGATCACGATCCCGGCGAAGGACGGCGACCGGGTGGTGGGCGCCGTACGCATCGTCTACTCCACCGGCAGCCTCACCCACAGGCTGTGGATCATCTGGGGCTTCCGGGCGACGCTGGCGGTCGCCGTCCTGGCCGTGGCGGCCCTGATCGGCGCGATCGTGGCCCGCCGCCTCACCCGCCCCCTGCGCCAGCTCAACGACATGGCGAGCAGGTTCAGCGACGGCGACCTCACGGCCCGCTCCCCGGTCACCGGCCCCCCGGAGACACAGACCCTGGCCCGCACCCTCGATCAGGGCGCCGAACGCCTGGACACCCTGGTGGCGTCCCAGCGCATCTTCGTCGCGGACGCCTCCCACCAGCTGCGCACCCCCCTCACGGCGCTGCGCCTGTCCCTGGACAACATCGCGGACGGCGTGGACGACGAGTTCGTCCGGGAGGACGTGGACCAGGCGACGGCCGAGGTGGTCCGGATGAGCCGCCTGGTCAACGGCCTGCTGGTGCTGGCCCGCGCGGAGGCGCAGGTCACGGCGGCGGAACCGCTCCCGCTCGGCGACATCGTGCGCGAGCGTCTGTCCGTGTGGAGACCGGCCGCCGACGAGCGCGGAGTCCACATCGCGCTCAGGGGGAGTGCCGACGGCCGGCCGACTGTGCTGGCCAGTCCCGGTCATCTGGAGCAGGTGCTGGACAACGTGCTCTCGAACGCCCTGGAGGTCTCACCCGACGGCGGCACGATCACGGTGCGGGTGGAGTCCGGCCCCGACGAGGTGACCCTCTCCATCCTGGACGAGGGCCCAGGGATGACGGACGCCGAGAAGTCCCGCGCCTTCGACCGCTTCTGGCGCGGCCAGGGCCTGACCGGACGCTCCGGCTCGGGCCTGGGCCTGGCCGTCGTACGACAACTCGTGACGGACGACGGCGGAACGGTGACCCTGCGGGACGCTCCGGGAGGCGGCCTGTGGGTGTCGATCACCCTTCGGGCATCGCCGAGGAGTGGTGGTTGACGATGAGCCACTGCCCGCCGCGCTTCTCGTACTCGTAGGTGTAACGGGCCTCCACGGCCCGCTTCTTGCCGGTCTTCGGGTCGGTCAGGGTGAACCGGTAGATCCCCGTGTCGATGGCGGAGTTCCGGTCGAGCACGTACACGATCGTCCGGACCTTCTTGCCCACCGGCCTGTTCGCCAGGAAGTGCTCGAAGTAGTCGACGATCTCGTCGTGGTCGGTGCGGATCCTGTTGGAGACAGCGGGCAGCAGGACGGCATCGTCGGCGTACAGCTTGGCCACCCGCTCCGGGTCGCCGGTCTGCAGGGCGGCGTTCCACCGGTCGAAGAGCGAGGCGACCTGTGCCTTGCTGGGCTTCGCCTCGGGCCGCGGCCCGGCCGCGCTGACACCGGCGGTGACGGAAGCGGCGGTGACCAGGGCGGCGCCGGTGACGACGGCGGCACGTATACGGGTCTTACGGCTCTTGCTGTTCATCGCTGACTCCAGTGCGAGGTCGCCTTGTTCGAAGTGACTCCAGACTCGCTTCGCACCGGTTAGGGCCCGTGCAGCGGACGTACAGGGGATGTACAGCACTTCGCCAATTCCTCAGCCGACGGGCCTTTTCCCCTTCACGAGACCGACCCCCGCCCCGACCGACACGACGCCCATCCCGACGGCGGTCGCCACCCCCTGCGCCCCGTCGACCACGAAAGGCGCGGCAACGGCGACGACGGCATTGAAAAGGAACAGAAACCACAGAACGGGCTTGGAATTGAGCAACGACTTCATTCGATTTCCCTCGTTTCGTGTCTCGTTGATCTCGTTGATCTCACTGACCTGGCGAAATCAAAGATCCCGGCTCACGGATCTCGAAACGAGGGAGCGCACTCCCGAAACGAAGGTGTAGGCGGCTACACCACTACTCGGCGAAGGGGTCCGGGGCGCCGAAGCCACCCCGCCTCACCCACGCACAGACCCCGACTCACGAAGTGCCGTCTCCAGCAGTGCCCCCGCCGCCCAGCGCATGACGCCTTTCGCCTCCTCGGGGTCGAGGCCGCAGGCGTCGCGGGTGGTGACGAGGGTCTCGACGCCGTAGACCAGCATGAGCGCCATGGTCAGGCGGCGGTGTTCGGCGGGCGGGAGGGTGCCGGCGAGGGGCTCCAGGGCGGTGCGGGTCAGATCCAGTCGGGTGCGGTTGCGAATGGGCATCTCGTCGCCCTGCTCGCCGCCCTTCTCAGCCTGCTGGAGCCAGCGCTCCATCGAGGCCCGCAGCAGCGCCCGCCACATGGCCTCGTCCCCGAACTGCATGTCTGCGACCCGGGAGACGAGCGTGTCGAGCCGCTGCGCCGGGTCGGACGGCAGGTCGGCCAGGACATCCGGGGTGCGCAGCAGGGTCTGGGCCTCCTGCAGCAGCTCGGGCGGGCTGGAGAAGTACCGGTAGGCCGTGGCCGTGGACACCTGTGCCGCCTCCGCGGCATCGGCGATCGTGACCGTCCGCCCCTCGCGCAGCAGCGTGACGGCGGCGTCGATGAGGGCGCGCCGGGTGCGCAGCTTCTGATTCCGCCGCCCGTCACCCACGCCTCGCACGCCTTCTCGCACGCCCTCCGTGCTCCGCGCGCCCCCGCCACTCATGAGAGTCTCCTCTTGTCGTGAGACATGATTCTCATTACGGTAGCACTGTCTCACTACGGGGGCCGCGGCCCGCCCCGGGCGCGCGGCGCGAGAAGAGAGGGGACTCCATGTCCTCCACGACCACACCCGCGGAAATGGAAACTCTGATCCGGGCGCACATGGCCGCCGAAGAGCGCGGGGACCCGGAGGGATCGGTCGCCGTCTACACGGACGACATCGAGCACGACGTCGTGGGCGACCCCGGCGGCCCGAAGCACGGCATCCCGGCGGCGCTGGAGTTCTACCGCCAGCTGTGCAAGGACTTCCGCAGCGAGAAGGAGGAGCGGACCCACACGTACTACTCCGACGACGCCGTCACCATCGAGAACGTGATGACGGGCACGGTCCCGGGCTCCTTCCTCGGAATCCCCGGCAACGGCCGCCGAATCACCTTCCGCATCCTGCACGTCTTCGAGTTCCGGGAGGGGAAGGTCTCCCGCGAGAACGTGTGGCTGGACAGCGCCTCGGTCATCGCCCAACTGACGGCTCCCGCCTAGCCGTCAGCGGCAGAACACCGGACACCGAGCCTCAGTCGACGTACTCCACGGCTTGATCCGCAGGTCAGAGCGGTAGCTTGAGGCTTCACGAGTCGGCCGAGTCACCCCGGCTCGGGACACGCGAGCAAGAGAGCAGGGCTGGGGGCCACGGGTAGCCATGACGGAACCGCTGGGATACTGGACACTCTGCCCCGGGTGCCCGGCCTCGTCATGAAACCCGAGGCCGAGGACCGGCCGGCGCCGTGATCGGGGCTACTTGGCCGGGCGCATCCCCAGTGGGCCGCCGATCTCCTCGGCCATGACCTTGCCCGCCTCGAACTCCAGGGTTTCGTCGCCCATGGACTGGTCGGTGTCGAGGCCGTCGAGTTCTTCCAGGGGCTGGTTGAGGCGGACGTGGGCGACCAGGGACTGGAGGGCGCGGAGGGCGGCGGACGCGGTGCCGCCCCAGTTGGAGAAGTAGGAGAACTGCCACCACCACAGGGCCTCCGTGGTGCGGCCCGCGCGGTAGTGGGCCATGCCGTGGCGGAGGTCGGTGATCACGTCGGCGAGGTCGTCGGAGATACGGGCCGGGACGGGCGCCGTGCGGGGTGCGTAGGGGTCGAAGACCTCGGAGTAGACGTCGATGGGGTCGAGGAGACGGGCCAGGTTCTCGCGGAGTTCGTCCACGTCCGGCTCGGGACCCAGGTCGGGCTCGTAGCGCTCGTCGGGGACGATGTCCTCGTGCGCGCCCAGGCGGCCGCCGGCCAGCAGGAGCTGGGAGACCTCCAGGAGGAGGAAGGGAACGGCCGAGTCGGGCTCGTCGCCCTTCGCCACCTCCGTGACGGCCACCAGGAAGCTCTCGACCTGGTCCGCGATCTGGACCGCGAAGTCGTCCGGGTTCTGCGACGTGGCGTGCAGCGTGGCGTCAGACATCTAGGAGTCGTCTCCCCTCGAAGGCGCGGCCGAGGGTGACCTCGTCCGCGTATTCCAGGTCGCCACCCACCGGGAGGCCGCTGGCCAGGCGGGTGACCTTCAGGCCCATGGGCTTGATCATGCGGGCGAGGTACGTGGCCGTGGCCTCGCCTTCCAGATTCGGGTCCGTGGCCAGGATCAGTTCCGTGACCGTCCCGTCGGCCAACCGCGCGAGAAGTTCTCGTATACGCAGGTCGTCGGGACCGACACCCTCGATGGGGCTGATCGCGCCGCCGAGGACGTGGTAGCGGCCGCGGAACTCGCGGGTGCGCTCGATGGCGACGACGTCCTTGGGCTCCTCGACCACGCAGATGACCGTGGAGTCGCGGCGCGGGTCGCGGCAGATGTTGCACAGCTCCTCCTGTGCCACGTTGCCGCAGGTCGCGCAGAAGCGGACCTTCGCCTTCACCTCGAGGAGGGCCTGGGCGAGCCGACGGACGTCCGTCGGCTCCGCCTGCAGGATGTGGAAGGCGATCCGCTGCGCGCTCTTGGGACCGACGCCGGGCAGCCGCCCCAGCTCGTCGATGAGGTCCTGGACCACGCCTTCGTACAACGGACTGCCCTTCCTGGAGTCTTTCAGTACGTACCGTAGTTGGCCGCGGCCCGTCTTAGAAAGGCAGGCCGGGGATACCGCTGCCGCCGCCCAGGCCCTGGGCCAGCGGGCCGAGCTTCTGCTGCTGGAGCGTCTGCGCGTTCTCGTTGGCCGCCTGCACGGCCGCCACGATCAGGTCGGCGAGGGTCTCGGTGTCCTCCGGGTCCACCGCCTTCGGGTCGATCTTCAGGGCGCGCAGCTCGCCGGAGCCGGTGACGGTCGCCCGTACCAGGCCGCCACCCGCCTGCCCGTCGACCTCCGTGTTCGCCAGTTCCTCCTGCGCCCGCTGCAGGTCCTGCTGCATCTTCTGGGCCTGCTGGAGCAACTGCTGCATGTTGGGCTGGCCACCACCGGGGATCACGATCAGCTCCTGGTTCTTCGTCCGCACCGCTGTTTCTCCGTTGTGCACGAGCCTACGTGGTCTACGCGGCCATCGCCCCGCCACTCTTTCGAGTGAGAAAGGGGGCAGGCCTATACCTGATCAAGGCCCTCTTCCGGGCGGAAAAGACGGGAAAGCTACGTCCCCGCCACCCATTGGGCGGTAGGAAGGGTGGCGCGCGTCGGCATGCAATGTCACGCAATGTGACCGGTCGTTCTCAGTGTCGTGTTCGGTGTCGTGTTCAGTAGGGAGTGCCGGGTGGGTCAGCCGGAGATGCAGCCCGAGGGTCCGCCTCAGGACGGGTGGGGCGAGGGCGCGGCCGGGCTGCGGCCGGGCGATCTGACCGGGCGGGCGTTTCCGCTCGGGGACTGGGGGGAGCCCGCCGAGCGGCTCGACGAGCTGTACCGGTGGGTGGAGCTCGGGGCACTGCAGACGGCGGCCTGGTATCTCGCGGACCGGGTGTGGAAGCGGCGGGGGGCGCGAGCGCTGCGGGCCGGGGCGGCGGCGGGGGCGGTCTGCGGGGCAGCGCTGCCGTTGCTGGATCTGACCGGGGCGGTCGGCGGGGTGGCGCCCTGGGGGTATCTGGCGCTGATGCTCGCGGTGGCCTGTGTCGGGGTGGACCGGTTCTTCGGGGTCACGTCCGGGTGGATAAGGGATGTCGCCACCGCGCAGGCCGTGCAGCGGCGGTTGCAGGCCTTGCAGTTCGACTGGGCGTCGGAGAGTGTGCGCGAGGTGCTGGGACCGGCGGAGGGGACGGCCAGTGAGGCCGCCGAGCGGTGCCTCGGGGTGTTGCGGCGGTTCTCGGAGGACGTGACGGAGCTGGTGCGGACGGAGACAGCCGACTGGATGGTGGAGTTCCGGACGGGGTCGGCACCGCTGGGGATCCAGGCGGCGGTGGCTTCCGGGGCGCGGGCGGAGACGGGCGGATCCGTGGGACGCTTTCCGCTCCCACCGGCGAACGGAACCCGCCCGAACATGCCGCGACAGCGACCGCCGGAGCCTCGCTAGGGCCTGTCCGGGAGCCCCGCCCGCAGCCGGACGCCTACGCGCACAGTTTCATTCCCTCCGGCGTCCAGCAGGGCACGTGGCCGTGGGTGCGGATGATGTCCTGGCCGATCCCCCGGGACAGGTACGTCAGGAAGCTCGAGGCCAGGGAGTCCGCGGGGGGCTGGCCGTAGGTGTAGGCGTACTCGATCTCGCGGTACGGGTACGGGCTGTGGCCGTGTTCGATCGCGTCCACCGAGGGGGCCTTGGTGTCCAGGCTCAGGACGTGCAGGCCCTTGGCCCGGGTGGCCAGGTTCAGCTCGCTGTAGCCGAGGGCACCGGGAAGCCGGGCCACCTCGGTCAGCACCTGGTCCGTGGAGTCGAGTTCGCAGCGGGTCACCGGTGCCGTCGGGTCGTCCTTGTGCACGCAGTCGACGGAGGAGTTCGCCATCTCGCCACGGCCCAGGACACGCCGCTGGAAGACCTGCCGCGTCCCCGAGTTGGCGTCCCGGCTGACCAGGTGCACGGCCAGGGAACGGCCGCCCAGCTGCCGCCAGTCGGTGATCTCACCCCGGTACAGACGGCGTACGTCCGCCGTCGAGAGGTTCTTCAGACCCACGTCGTCGTTCACGACGAGCGCGAAGACCGACAGCGCGACGCGGTTCTCGCGCAGCTCCGGCATGCCGGTCGGCTTGGGGCCGTCGGAGAGGGCCACCAGCGGCGGCGAGCCCTTCCCCTTCGCCTGGACTCCGGTCGACTCCAGCTCCCTGATGCCTGCTGTCGATCCATGCGCGTCCACCGTGACGGCCGCGCCCGCGCAGCTCTCCTCGTACCTCTGCGCCACCTCCCGCATCACCGGCGCGAACGCGGTCGACCCCGTGACCGTCAGCGTGCCCTTCGCGCAGCCGATCGGCGGTGGTGTGTCGTCGCGGGCCACCACGATCGCGGCCAGGGTCACGACGCTGACCGTGAGCATGATGGTGATGAGCCGGGACGCGCGGCTGAACAGCGGCGGCTTGTCGTCGGGCGTGGCGCTGCGGTTGGGATGGACCTCGCCGTCCCTGATCCCGCCGACGATCCGGATCTCCCGGCCGACGTCCCCGCCGGACAGCAGCACCAGCAGCTTGAAGTGGTCTCCCCTGTTCAGCGGGACGCGGGGGATGCGCAGCGTGTTGCCCGCGTAGCCGAAGCCGCGCTCGGCGGTGAAGTGGTCCATCAGGTGGTCGGTCTCGGTCGGCTGGGTGACCGAGACGCCGCGGACGGTACGGTCGGTGAACACCGCGGTCAGACCGTGGAGTTCGGGGCTGGTGTAGTCGTCGCGGTCGATGCCCTGCGAGCCGTCGTTCTCGATGCGGAGCAGGACGAGGGTCGCGTCGGACATGTCCGGCGCCTCGTCGAACAGGCCGAGCCGGCGGTTGGCCCGGCCCGAACGGACGTCGTCGCCTATGGGGTTGTCCATCTGCACGCGGTAGCCGACGCGCTTGCGACGCGGCACCCGGCGCTCGTACCAGACCATGCCCGCGGACGCGACGATGCCCAGCACCGCCGTGCCGACGGCCACGATGTTCTCCGTGCTCAGCCACTCCATGTGGGTGCCCCCGCCACTCCCCGGAGTCGGATGGTGGGGTCACCGTACGCGCGGGGAAGGGGACGAACCGGATGCGTTCGCCTAAGTTCGCCCAACGTTCAACAGCCCCGGGAGGAACGGGAGTTCATCTCATTGCTTGGTGTACGTCAGGCTCTCTCCGCCGCTCTTCTTCACTCGCTTCAGCCGGCCGTCGGACAGCAGGGTGACCTCGGTGGCCTCGCCCGGCGAGCAGGAGGAGAGGGGCTCGCCGGAGGAGACCGTGGACGGGCCGATCTCCAACGAGCCGCCGCTGCCGGGCTGTTCGGCGAGTTTCGCCTCGAAGACACAGTGGTACGAGCCGCCGCCCTCGGTGGGGCCGTCCGCGACGAGGGTGAGGACGGTGTCGCCCACCTGGCCCTGCTGGATGGTGAGTCGGCGGGTGTTGGAGCCGGTGGCGTTGTCGATCGTGGTGTCCCAGGTGCCGAGGTAGGCGTCGGGGACCACGCCGTCCGTGGGGGCGGAGGAGGTCGGGGCCGAGGTCGTCGGGGCGGTCGGCTGGGACGTGCCGGTGCCCGGTGAGGTCGTGGTGCTGGTCGGGGCGGGGTTGACCGTGCCGCCGCCGGTGTCGTCGCCGCCGCGGTTGATCAGGGCGTACACCGAGCCGCCGGCGCCCAGTGCGACGACCAGGGCGATCACGACGAGCAGGGCGGTGGAGCGGCCGTTTCTGCGATCGGGCTCCTGCGGGGGGCCGTAGGGCGGGGTGCCCACCGGCGGGGGGCCGTACGGCGGGGTGGAGGCGAGGCCTCCGGCGCCGTAGGGGTTGTACGGCTGCGGGGGGTAGGGGTGCTGCTGGGGGTAGCCGTACGGGCTGGGGGCGCCGTAGGTGGGAGGGGCGGGGGGTGGTGTCGGCGCGGAGACGACGGTCGGGAGGTGGTGGACCGGCCGCTGCGCGGGGATGTCGTCGGCTGCGGGTGCGTGCTCGGGTGCGGGTGCGGGTGCGGATGCCCGGCCTTCGGCCGGGTTTGGGTTCCCACCCGCACCACCCGTACCACTTTCGTCGTCACGTGCGGGTGGCCCCTGTGGGGCGAACCCGCCGGCGGCTGCAGGTGAGCCTGGAAGGACGGAATCGGCGCCGGCCGCTGCGGACTCGGCTGCGGCCGGAGCAGGCCCCTGCGGTGGGGTGGCGGGTGGTTGGGGTGGGAGGGACGTGGTTTCCGGGTCTTCTGCCTCCAGGAGTTGGACCGCGTGGCGGCCGAGCTGTGCCACCAGGGCGCTCGGCAGCCAGGGATCCCGGGAGCGGCCGCCGGAGACCGTGTCCTCCGCGCCCGTCCGTTCGAGGATGCGGTCCAGTGAGGGGCGGGCGGCGGGGTCCTTCTTCAGGCAGTCACGGACCAGGTCCGCGATGCCCTCCGGCACCCCCTCCAGATCCGGCTCCTCCTGGGCGATCCGGAACATCAGGGCATGCACCCCGCTGTTCGCACCGCCGAAGGGCAGCACACCGGTCGAGGCGTAGGCGAGCACGGAGCCCAGGCAGAAGACGTCGCAGGCGGGCGTGATCCGGTCGCCGCGCACCTGCTCGGGCGCCATGAAGCCGGGCGAGCCGACCAGCGACCCGGTACGGGTCAGCCCGTCCCCGGCCAGCGTCTCCATCGCCCGCGCGATCCCGAAGTCGATCACCCGCGGCCCGTCGATGGTGACGAGCACGTTGGACGGCTTCAGGTCCCGGTGCACGATCCCCGCCGCATGGATGTCCTGCAGCGCGTGCGCGAGCCCCGCCGCGAGGATCCGTACCGACCGCTCGGGCAGCGCCCCGTGATCGCGCCCGACCACCTGCTGCAGGCTGGGCCCGGCGACGTACCCGGTGGCCACCCAGGGCACCGCGGCCTCGGTGTCCGCGTCCAGCACGGGCGCGGTCCAGTGCCCGCCGACCCGCCGCGCGGCCTGCACCTCCTGCCGGAAGCGCGCCCGGAACTCCTCCTGCTCGGCCAGTTCCTCGCGCACCAGCTTCACCGCGACGGTACGGCCCCGGTCCGACCGGGCCAGGTACACCTGCCCCATACCGCCCGCGCCCAGCCGCGCCAGCAGCCGGTACGCGCCGATGCGCTGATGATCCCCCGGTCCCAGCTTCTCCATCCCCGCGCCGCCTTCCCCCCATAGGTCTGCAACGGACCGAGAATAGTGCGGTCGTACGGGGAGTCGCGCGGGCCCGGGTCTACGGTTCCGTAACGGCGGTGTCTTCGACAACCTGTCGCGGAAACCTCCCGCTCACGGAACAGGACGCCGATGTCGCGTCCGCATCCCGGACATTTACGCTCGCCCGCATGACCCCTCAGCTCAGCCCTCAAGCCGGCGCCGCGGTGAAGGCCGCGGACCGTGCGCACGTCTTCCACTCCTGGTCCGCCCAGGACCTCATCGACCCGCTCGCCGTCGCCGGCGCCGAGGGGTCGTACTTCTGGGACTACGACGGCAAGCGCTACCTGGACTTCACCAGCGGGCTCGTCTTCACCAACATCGGCTACCAGCACCCCAAGGTCGTCGCCGCGATCCAGGAGCAGGCCGCGACGATGACGACGTTCGCGCCCGCGTTCGCCGTCGAGGCGCGCTCGGAGGCGGCCCGGCTGATCGCCGAGCGGACCCCCGGCGACCTGGACAAGATCTTCTTCACGAACGGCGGGGCCGACGCCGTCGAGCACGCCGTGCGGATGGCGCGGCTGCACACCGGCCGGCCGAAGGTGCTCTCGGCGTACCGCTCGTACCACGGCGGCACCCAGCAGGCCGTGAACATCACCGGCGACCCGCGCCGCTGGGCCTCCGACAGCGGCAGCGCCGGTGTCGTCCACTTCTGGGCACCCTTCCTCTACCGCTCCCGCTTCTACGCGGAGACCGAGGAGCAGGAGACCGCGCGGGCCCTGGAGCACCTGGAGACGACGATCGCCTTCGAGGGGCCGGGGACGGTCGCGGCGATCATCCTGGAGACCGTGCCCGGCACCGCCGGGATCATGGTCCCGCCGCCGGGCTACCTGGCCGGGGTCCGCGAGATCTGCGACAAGCACGGGATCGTCTTCGTCCTGGACGAGGTCATGGCCGGGTTCGGCCGGACCGGTGAGTGGTTCGCGGCCGACCTGTTCGGTGTCGTCCCGGACCTGATGACCTTCGCCAAGGGCGTGAACTCGGGTTACGTGCCGCTCGGCGGTGTGGCCATCTCGGAGAAGATCGCGGAGACCTTCGGCAAGCGGCCCTACCCGGGCGGGCTCACCTACTCCGGGCATCCGCTGGCCTGCGCCGCCGCCGTCGCCACGATCAACGTGATGGAGGAGGAGGGCGTCGTCGAGAACGCCAAGCGGCTCGGCGAGAGTGTCGTCGGCCCCGCCCTCGCCGAGCTGGCCGAGCGGCACCCGAGCGTGGGCGAGGTCCGCGGCGTCGGCATGTTCTGGGCACTGGACCTGGTGAAGAACCGGGAGACCCGGGAGCCACTGGTGCCGTACAACGCGGCCGGCGAGGCGAACGCGCCCATGGCCGCGTTCACGGCCGCCGCCAAGCAGCACGGCCTGTGGCCCTTCGTGAACATGAACCGGACGCATGTGGTCCCGCCGTGCAACGTCACGGAGGCCGAGCTGAAGGAGGGCCTCGCGGCCCTGGACGCGGCGCTGAGCGTGGCCGACACCTACACGGTGTAGCCGAACCGCAGCTGCCGTCGGGGGAACCCGAACGCGTAAGGTGGCGTGCTCGTAAGAGATGGCGAGTACGTGCGAGTACGTCACCCATACGTGTGAGGAGAGGCCCGGACGATGCCCGGCAACGGCGCCGTGACGCGCAGCACCCTGCGCCAGCAGATCGCGGACGCGCTGCGTGACGAGGTGCTGGCGGGGCGGCTCCAGCCGGGCCGGGCGTTCACGGTCAAGGAGATCGCCGACCAGTACGGCGTCTCGGCGACCCCGGTCCGCGAGGCGCTGGTCGACCTGTCGGCGCAGGGCCTCCTGGAGGCCGACCAGCACCGCGGCTTCCGGGTCCCCGAGTACTCCCTCGACGACTACCGGAGCATGATCGAGGCCCGGAGTCTGGTCACGGACGGTATGTTTCAGGCCCTCGCCGCCCACCATCACCCGGCCTTCGCCGATCCCCGGGACACCCGGACGGCGGCGGCCCTGGCGGCGGTCCGCCGGCGTGGCGAGGAGGCCCAGCGGGCCGCGGCCGCCGGTGACCTCACCGTGCTGATCGGCTACGACCTGCGCTTCTGGCGCGAGCTGAGCGGCCTGTTCGGCAACCCCTACCTGGCCGACTTCCTGCACCGCCTGCGCGTCCAGTCCTGGGTCTGCGCGGTCCAGCACCTGCGCCGCCTCCCCGACGTACGCGGCCGCCTGTGGGCCGGCCACACCGAGCTGGTCGACGCGCTGAGCCGCCGCGAGACGGAGAAGGCCCGGGCCATCGTCGCCGCGGCCAACGCCCACTCCCTGGCCCTGGTCGAACGTCTGGCAGCCGAATGACCGACTCCGTCGACCTGTCCGTCGTCATCCCCGCCTACAACGAGGAACACCGCCTCGGTCCCACCCTGGAAGCCGTCATCGGCCATCTCGCCGAGAACGAGGGCAGCTGGGAGGTGATCGTCGCCGACGACGGCTCGACCGACGGCACCCGCGAGGTCGGCGCGCTGAGCCACCCGCACGTGCGCCTCGTCACCAGCCCGCGCAACCGCGGCAAGGGCCACGCCCTGCGTCTCGGAGTCGCCGTCTCCCGCGGAGCCCGTCTGCTGGTCACCGACGCCGATCTCTCCGCCCCGATCGAAGAGCTGGGGCGGCTGGACAAGGCCCTCAGCGAGGGCAACGCGGCGGCGATCGCCTCGCGGTCGGTGCCCGGCGCCGAGATAGCCGACCGGCAGCACCGGGCCCGCGAACTGCTCGGCCGCGCCGGGAACCTCCTGATACGCGCGACGGCCGTGCCGGGGATACGGGACACCCAGTGCGGGTTCAAGCTGTTCGAGGGCGACCGTGCCCGCGAGGCCTTCGGCGCCGCCCGCCTGAACGGCTGGGGCATCGACGTGGAGGTGCTGCACCACTTCCACCGCCAGGGCTGGCCGGTCGCCGAGGTCCCGGTCCGCTGGAGCCACCGGCCCGGCTCCAAGGTCGGCCCCCTGGACTACGTCCGCGTCCTCGCCGACCTGGCCCGCATCAGGGCCCGCGCCGTGCGCCCGGCCGACCTCCTGGCCGCCGTCCTCTTCCTGGTCCTGTCGGTGGCCCTGTACTCCGGCCGCTTCTTCGACCCCTCCCACCGCTATCTGACCGACTCCATGCAGGACCAGAACCAGTGGGAGTGGTTCTTCGCGGTCACCGCCGACAACGTCGCCCATCTCCGCAACCCGCTCTTCACCGATCTCCAGGGCTTCCCCGACGGCGTGAACCTGATGGCCAACACGGTCATGCTGGGCCTGTCCGTGCCCTTCACCCCGGTCACCCTCCTCGCGGGCCCCGCCGTCTCCCTCAGTCTCTGCATGGCCCTGGGGCTCGCCGGCACAGCTGCCGCCTGGTACTGGCTGATCGCGAAACGGGTCGTACGCCGACGGGCCGCCGCCTTCGTCGGCGCGGCCCTCGCCGCCTTCGCACCGCCGATGGTCAGCCACGCCAACGCGCACCCCAACTTCGTGGTCCTGTTCATGATCCCGCTGATCATCGACCGCGCCCTGCGCCTGAGCACGGGCGCCCGCGTGGTCCGGGACGGGATCGTGCTCGGCCTGATGGCGGCCTACCAGATCTTCCTCGGCGAGGAGCCGCTGCTGCTCGCGTCGATGGGGATGCTCCTGTTCGCCGCCGCCTACGGGGCCCTGCGCCGGGACGTGGCACGGGCGGCCTGGCGGCCGCTGCTGAAGGGCCTGCTGATCGCCGGCGCGGTCTGTCTGCCGATCGTCGCCTTCCCCCTGTACTGGCAGTTCTCCGGCCCGCAGAGCTACCAGGGCATCGCGCACGGCGACAACGCGGGCAACAGCCCCCTGTCTCTGCTCGCCTTCGCCGAGCGCTCCCTGATCGCGGGCGACGCGCAGATCGCGGGCCCGCTGTCCCTGAACCCGACCGAGCAGAACGCCTTCTACGGCTGGCCGCTGGTCGCCGTCGCCTTCGCGGTCGTCGTACGACTGTGGGAACGCGCCCTGGTGAAGGCGCTCGCGTTCACCGCGGTGGCTGCGGCGGTCCTCTCCCTCGGCCCGAGGATCCGCGTCCCGCTCACCGACCTCGTCTACCCCGGCCCCTGGGCCCTCCTCGCCCACAAGCCGCTGTTCGAGTCGGTCATCGAGGGCCGTGTGGCGATGATCTGCGCCCCGGCGCTCGGCATGCTCCTCGCGCTCGCCGTCGACCGTGCCGCCGCCTCCCGCAGCCCGGCCACCCAGTACATCGGCCTGCTGGGCGTGGCCCTCGCGCTGCTCCCGCTGGTCCCGGCCCCGCTGAAGGCCACGGACCGGGTCGCGGTGCCGGCGTTCATCACGGACAGGACGTACAGGTCGTACGTCCACGACGGCGAGACCCTGGTCCCGGTGCCGCTGCCCGACCCGGGCGCCGCCGAGGCCCTGCACTGGCAGACGGCCGCCCACCTGGGCTTCAAGCTGCCCGGCGGCTACTTCAACGGCCCCTGGGGCGACGAGCACATCGGCATCTACGGCGCCGCCCCGCGCTTCACCTCCAACATGCTCCGCGACGTCCGCTACACCGGCGTCGTCCCCGTGATCGGCAAGAACTGGCGGGCGCAGGCCCGGCAGGACTTCGCCTACTGGAAGGCGGGCGCCCTGGTGCTGGCCCCGCAGCCCAACGACGGCGCCCTGCGCACGGCCCTGAAGAAGCTGACCGGGCAGGACGGTAAGTGGACGGGTGGGGTCTGGGTATGGGACCTGCACAAGGGGGTCTGAGCGTGGGCCTCACCGACTACCCTTCCCTGACCACCTGCTGCTGTGCGTGAACGCGCGCCTGCCGATGCGAGGAGCTTTCTTTGGCCTGTGATCTGTGGCTGGTACCGCTCGTCGACGTGTTGTGCCACACCCCGGACAACCCGTTCGCCGAGGAACTCGCGCACTACAACGACGCGCTGGCCGCGGCCGGCCTCCCGCCGGTGCCGGTGTACCAGTACATGCCGGGCCTGTCGGGAGACGTCGCCCCGGTGGCCGGATTCGACTACGACGCACTGCACTTCCTGCGCCGCGCCTATCTGCTCCAGGTGTGCGGGCTGCCGGTGACACCGGTCGACGAACTCGGCGGCGACTACGAGCAGCTGCTGGAGATGTTCGAGTCGACGGCCCAGCAGTCCCACCTGGTCTGGCACTACGACCACGCGGGCGCGTACGTCCCGGTGGACTTCCCGCACCCGCTGTCCAACGACGAACTCCTCGCCGGCGGCGGCCCCCTGGGCTCTTCCCAGACCCTGCTCAGGGAACTGGAGTTCGTGGCCCCGACGATCGGCATCGACCCGGCCAACCCGCCGGCGGCGCCGGCACCGCCGGCGTCCCCCACCGAACTGGAGGAGCCCGCGGTACCGGCGCCGTACGACCCCAGCCCCTTCGCCCGCGAGCGCCACGTGTGGCTCGGCCTGCACGCGGCGGCGACGCGGTCCCTGGCACAGGGGTCGATGATCGTGTTCAGCTGACGATCAGAAGGTGCCCTCGCTGAGCGCCTGCTGGAGGTGACGGGTGGTGTCGGGGCCCCACTGGCCGTCGACGCCCGAACCGACCGTCTTCTGGAGGGCGCGGACCGTGTTCGGGCCGACCACCCCGTCCACGGCCACCTTCAGATGACCCTGGAGCACCTTCTTCGTCAGCGGCCCGAACGAGCCGTCCACGGACAGTTTCGCGCCGTGCTGGTTGAGCGCGCGCTGCATCGCGGCACAGGTCGCCGGGCCGAACGTGCCGTCGACCGCCGGCTTCCCGGCGGACGGCGGGCGCGGGGCGGGCGGCTGCGGCTTGGTACCGCCCTGGAGCGCGGACTTCATCATGGCCGCCGACGCCGGCCCGTACGCGCCGTCGACCGTCAGGCCGTACCTCTTCTGGAAGGCGCGCACCGCCGTGTCGGTGGCCTTCCTGAAGTCGCCGTCCACGACGAGCTTCGAGCCCATGACCGTGTTGAGGTTCTGCTGGAGCGACCTGACCACGGGCCCCTGGGAGCCGAGGCGCAGGAGGCCGTCCGTGGGGGGCAGCGGGTCGGCGTCGCCGTAGCCGGGGCGGCCGTAGCCCACGATCATGCTGGAGTTGCGCAGTCGCCGCCGGCACAGGTCGCTGGTGTTGCCCTCGATGGTGGTGACGGTGCCGTTGGAGTGGACCGCCTCGACGACACCGACGTGGTCGATGGCGCCGATGGACCGGCTGCCGCTCCAGTCGAAGAAGACGATGTCACCCGCCCGGATGCCGCCGATGCCGTAGTGCCAGCGGCCGCGCGACCGGAACGCCCGCGCGTGGGCGACGGTGTACGCGTACTTCCCGCCCACGGCGCTCAGGTTGTCCGAGTGGGCGGCAGCGTAGCTGACGGTCATGTCGCACCAGGCGCCGTCGAGGCCGTACCAGCTGGTGACCTTGTTGTGGTTCGAGCCGGGCGGGGACTCCCCGGTGCCCAGCAGGCTCCGCATCTGCGCGAGCATCCCCTGCACGGAACCCATGTCACACCTGCCAGTTCTCGGGGTAGGCGTCGATGTCCCCCTCGACGACGACCTTCGGGTCCTGGCTCACCCCGGCCTGGTCCGGGTCCACGTCGAACAGCCCGGCCCCGCCGCGCGGCTCGACCGGCTTGTCGCCGGCGGCCGCCGTCACGTGTAGCTCGTTCTCAGCCATGCAGTTCCCCCCTGCGATTCCCCATGTGATTCCCCACGCGATCCCCCACCCGATCCCTCATGTGTACGGAGGCCGGCAACGCCTGCCGGGCCTCGCCGTGTCCATGAGTCTGCTGGGCCGGTACACGCCTGTCCTTGGCGCTGGGCGCACTGTTTCTTGGCTGGGAACGCACCCTCAGGGCCGTGGGAGTGGTGCCGTAGGCGGTGCGGAAGGCCCTGCTGAAGTCGGCTGCCTGCGCGAACCCCCAGCGTGCCGCGATCACATGGACGGGCAGGTGGCACAGCCCCGGATCGGCCAGATCCCGGCGGCACCCTTCCAGCCGCTGTGCCTTGATCCAGGAGGCGACGGTGAGCCCCTGGCGCTGGAAGAGCCGGTGCAGATAGCGGGTGGAGATGTGATGGGCGGCGGCGACCCGGTCGGGCGTGAGGCCGTCGTCCCCCAGGTGCCGCAGGATGTAGCCCTGGATACGGGGCAGCAGAGTGGTCCGGTCGCCGGGGCGGTACGGGGTGGTGTCGTCGCCCAGTCCGGCCAGGAGTCCTGCGACGAGCGCAGCGACGTCCAGGCGGTCCGCTAACTCCTCTGCCGTGACACCTAATTGCTCACTGTCCGCCAGACATGCGGTGATCACCTTGTTCCACGTCCCGGCCAGCCGCATCCGGTACGGCCGCCCCGAGTCGAGCAGCACCAGACCGCCCGGCCCCACCCGCGCGGTCCGCCCGGCCTGCTCCAGCACCAGCTCCCCGTCCTGCACGAGCACGAGTTGCCGACCGCCGCCCCCGTCTCCCCTCACCTCCACGGCGGGACCGTGCAGACAGGACACTCTTACGGCGCCCGACTCCCGTATGACTTCCATCTCTCCCCCTCGGACGGATGAAGTCCACAGGGAGCCAGGGATACCGGATGCGCGTCACCGTGTCATGGCGGCAATGCCGCAAACTGGCGGCAATATCATGGCAGTTAGGGACAGGACTCCTCCTGGAGCGCGGTGCGCAGCAGCAGCGTGTGGACGAGACGACCGGGCGCCGTGGGCGGATAACGCCACGCCAGCGGCCAGGTCTGTCCCTCCAGCGCGGGCACCGGGATGTAGCAGATCCGGTACGGCCCGCTCGTCAGCCGGGTCACGTGATCCGGCCAGGTGTGATGGGAGGTACTTCCGGCCGCCACGAGGAAGTAGACACATCTGCGCCCGCTGCCGGACTCGACCACCGGCCCCGGATCACCCCCGGTCATCCGCGCGAGCCCGTCGGCGATCTCGCGCCCTCGGTCCCCGTCGAGCCGAACGGCGTCGAATTGGACCCCTGCCTTGCGGAGTTGGACGCCTGTGGCGGGAATCCATTCATGGGTGGGGTGACTTTGCGTATTCATGGGACCAGTGTCAGTGGCGGCCGTTACCTTCTTCCATAACTCTCCGTCGACCTCTCCGGACGGTCGAGAGTCGCCGGAGTGTGCCGATGACCGGTTGAGTTCGGTTGAGTCCGGGGGTGACCGCATGGCGCGGGCGGAGAACAAGGTGGAGGCGGGCGGCACGGCACATCTCGTCGCCGCCCTGGCGAAAGCGTTGCGTGAGCAGCAGAAGCTCACGCAGGACGAGTTGGGCAAGCGGATCGGCTACACGGGGTCCGCAATCAGCGCGATGGAGACTTGTGCGCAGCCCGCCAGCGACAAGATGCTCGTGTCGTTGGAGGAACAGATCGGGGGTGGGCTGGGGGTCTTCGAGAAGGCACGGAAGTTCATGCTGCTGGACAAGTACCCGCCGCAGTTCAAGAACTTCGCGTTGATGGAGGCGGAGGCGGTGACGTTGTCGTCGTATCAGACCTACCAGGTCGCAGGCCTGTTCCAGACGCCGGAGTATGCGAGGGCGCTGATCGGCGGAGGGTTTCCCAGGCTCCCCGACGCAAAGGTGGACGAGCTGGTGGAGGCACGGATCGCCCGGCGGGCCCTGTTACACAGAGATCCTCCGGCCATGATCGAGCTGATCCTCGACGAGTCGGCGCTGCGTCGTCCGTTTGGTAGCCGGGAGGTGCTGCAAGGGCAATTGCAGTCTCTGACGGAGGACGCAGAGAGGGACAATGTCAGCATCCAAGTCGTCCCGATGGAAAGGGGGTTGAGGGGAGGTCATGCGGGAGCCCACGGCGACATGGTGCTGGTAGAGACCAAGGAACACCATCGCGTGGTCTACCTGGAAGTCGAGGAAGAAAGCCTCCTGGTCAGCGACCCCGCAAAGGTCGCACTCCTCAATCACCGGTATGCGAAGATCCGCACACAGGCTCTGAGCCCGGACGACTCGCTAAACCTGATCCGGAAGTTGGCAGGAGAAGAGCGGATATGACGAGCACCTTGCAGTGGTTCAAGTCGAGCTACAGCAATGCCAGCGGCGGCGATTGCATCGAAACCGCCTACACCTGGAACAAATCCTCGTACAGCGGCAGCAGTGGCGGCGATTGCGTCGAAGTAGCCCCCTGCCCCCACTCCATCCTCATCCGGGACTCCAAGAACTCCGACGGCCCCCGGGTGACCGTCTCCCCGGGGGCCTGGGTCGGCTTCCTCAGAACACCGGCGTTCCGGCCTGGGTCAGCTTCCAGTTGGTGACGGCGAAGTCCGCCGGGTCGAGGCTCTTCTTGGCGGTCACGTAGTCGATCATCAGCTGGCGGATCTCGTTGGTCGAGCTGTAGGCGATCGGTGCCGAGGCGATGTGCGGGTAGCCCGAGCCGCCGTTCGCCCGGTAGTTGTTGACCGCCACGACGAAGACCTGGTCGTCGGCGACCGGGGCGCCGTTGTAGGTGAGGTTCTTGATCCGGGAGCCCTCGGCCTGCGCGATGTCGATCTCGTAGGAGACGCCCGCCGCCGTGTCGTACATGTAGTCCCAGAAGTTGTTGGCGTTGGTGAGGGTCGCGGTGTCGACCTTCGTGCCGGCCGGGACCTGGTGGTAGTACTTCGCCCCGTACTCCAGGTAGGCCTTGAGCTGGGCGCCCGTCAGCTTCTTGCCGTACAGGGTGTTGTCGTAGATGTAGAGCCCGGCGATGTCCTTGATGGTGACGTTGCCCTGGGGGATGTCCGCGGTGCGGCTGAAGGGGGCCGCCACCGAGATCAGCGGGAGCGCCGCGTCCGCCGTCGACAGGCCCGACTTCACCGTGTCCATCTGCACCTTGTGGATGAAGTCCATGATCGGCACGTCCTTCCAGCAGGAGTCCGCCGCCGAGAGGTCCGCGGTGCAGGTGCCGACCGCGGTGTTGACGTACTTCACGACCAGCTCGTGATCGGCCTGCAGGAGCTTCTTGACCTCCGGGTCCTCGTCCACCGTGTTGGGGTTGAGGGTCTGGGCCGTCTTGCTGGTGACCTTCCACCGGCCGTGGTGCAGTTCCAGCTCGAAGTCGAAGACGCTCAGGCGGAACCCCCAGCAGTACGGCTCGGAGAGCAGGACCTCCTCGCCGGTCTCCGCGTTCTTCACGGTGTACGACGGGACCTCGACGTGGGTGTGGCCGACGAGGATCGCGTCGATGCCGGGCACCTGCTCGGCGACGAGGTTGGAGGCGTTCTCCACGTACGGGAGCGCGTCGCCGTAGGAGGAGGAGCCGTCCAGGCCGGAGTGGTCGGTCAGGAAGACGACGTCACAGCCGAGCGCCCGCAGCCGCGGCACGTACTTCTTCGCCTGCTCGACCAGCCCGGGGAAGACCATCTTGCCGCTGACGTTGTCCTTGTCCCACAGGGCGATACCGGGGTTGGTGAGGCCGAGGATGCCGACCTTGATGTCCGGGGCGCCCGGCACGCAGATCCGCTTCACCGTGTACGGGTGGAAGGCGGGGCGCAGGGTCTTCGCGTCGAGGGCGTTCGCGCCGAGCAGCGGGAAGTGACACTGGCTCTCGAACTTCCGCAGGGTGTCGATGCCGTAGTTGAACTCGTGGTTGCCGAGGGCGGCGGCGTCGTAGCGCATGTGGTTCATGGCGACGGCCATCGGGTGCTTGGGGCCGCGCTTGCCGTCGGTGCCGGTGATCGGGTCGACGCGGGCGAAGTAGTAGGCCAGGGAGGTGCCCTGGATGATGTCGCCGGCGTCGACGAGCAGGACGTGGTCCTCGCCCTTGGCCTCGCGCTGCTGCTTGATCAGGGTGGCCACGCGGGCCACGCCCGCGCAGTTGCCCGCCTTGTCGGTGTAGGGGGCGTCCTTGTAGTAGTCCCAGTCGAAGACGTGGCTGTGCAGGTCGGTGGTCCCCAGGATGGAGAACGACCAGGTGCGCGGCGCCTTTTCGGGCCGGTGACCGGCTTCCGCGGCCTCGGCGCTGCCGGTACCGACCGCTCCCGCGGCGGCGACGGCCGCGCCGGTGACGGCCGACTTCTGCAGGAAGGTGCGGCGGTTGAGGGGCTGGGCGGGCATGACAGGCTCCCGGGAGGCTGGAGTTGACGCGAGCAGGGGGGCGTACCGTGCGGGGGCTACCCGCGTAGATCGTGCTCGCGCCCGCCGGTGTCGGGAACCAGGAACAGGCCATGTCCGAGTCAAGGATGGGTCAGCAGGGTCACCCGGTGTCCGCCTCCGCCGCCGGCGGTTCGTCGGCGGTGGGCGGGATCCAGGAACAGGCCAGGGCGCCGCCGATCAGGCCGCTGAACACGCCGAGGAAGAGGCCGCCGAAGTTCGCGACGGGGAAGGAGACGAGGGCGAGCAGCAGCGTGGCGATCCCGGCGAACATGCGAAGGTGCAGTTGGTACCAGAGGGTGAGCCCCAGGGCGATGAGCAGGACTCCGATGACCAGGGATCCGGCACCGGACGTGGTCGACATGGCCAGTGGAACGGCGCCCATGTCCAGGTTCGCGTACGGCCAGTACAAGATGGGCAACCCCGCCGCCAAGGTGAAGAACCCCGCCCAGAAGGGACGTTCACCACGCCAGGTGCGGAACCGGCGGCGGGCGTGCGCCGCGGTGCGGCGCAGGCGGGGGCGGGGGCGGCGGGGCTCGGCAGGTCTGTCCCGCCCCGGGATCAGAAGCATTCGTGGTGGCCCTGCTCGACCCGCACGCGCAGGCCGGGGACGTTGAACGTACCGGCAGTGAGCGCGACCGCGATCACGCGCACGTCGGTCAGGGTGACCGACGTGGCCTGCTGCCCGAAGCCGCTGGGATCGAAGAAGCGCGAGTGCCTGTCGCCCGGATTGATCGGCCCCTTGGTGATCTCCCCCTGCGCGATACCCATGTCGAAGTTTCTGAAGTCCGCCTGCCCGGCCGACTGGAACGTCGTGTCGAGGAACAGGTTCGACGCCTCGACCGGGCGTTCGTCACCGCCGGTGATCCTCAGTGTCTGCGGACCCAGCACCGGAACGTCGATCAGCACGGACTGGCACAGCCCACTGATCGTCGAATGCCGGGATCCGACGACCTGGACGGGCACGAGCTCGCCCTCTTTGGTCACGTCCACCATGCCGTAGCTGCTGAGGCCGCGAGAGGTCAGCGTGTCCGCGGTGACCTGGAACCTCTTGCCGGAGATGAGGAACGACGCTGCCAGTGCGCCCTGTCCCATGGCGATGCCGAGGGCTGCGCAGGCCGCGAGGCCGGGCACCAGAACCACTGCGAAGCGTCGCCAACGGGTCCTGCCGACGCGCTGCGACATCCCGGCTCCTTCGGTCATGGAGTGGATCCGCCCATATTTCATAAAGGCGGATATTTCCCCCTCATCCAGTGACGGATCCTAGGCTTCCCGTCGCGGCGAGCGGCTGCACGCCAGGGCCGCCGTACGGGTGACGCGCCTCCTGGCGCCTCAGAGCCGGCCGATGAGTTTGATCTCCGGCGGCCACAGCACTCTGCTCGCCACCAGCAGCGACGGCCCGAGGTGGACCGGGCAGACCCGCAGCGGCGGCCTGTCGTACCGGGCGACCTCGAAGACGGCGGGGTCGGAGCAGTCCGTGCCGGCGGCCTGGTCACCTTCGCCGCCGTACGGCCCCCGGCACAGTGCGGTCCGGTGGACGCTCATACTCCGATTGTGCACCTCGCACAACCGGAAACCGCCCGCCGATCACGCCCCGGAGGGCGGACCGGCGGGCGGCAGAGACCCGGCGCGAGCGGTGCCCGCGGCCTACAGGAACGAGTTGATCTCGATCGTCTCGTCCCGGCCCGGACCCACGCCGATCGCGGAGATCGGGGCGCCGGACATCTCCTCCAGCGCCTTGACGTAGTTCTGGGCGTTCTTCGGCAGGTCGGCGAAGGACTTCGCCTTGGTGATGTCCTCGGACCAGCCCGGCAGGGTCTCGTAGACCGGCTTCGCGTGGTGGAAGTCGCTCTGCGAGTAGGGCAGCTCCTCGACGCGCTGGCCGTCGATCTCGTACGCCACGCAGACCGGGATCTCCTCCCAGCCGGTGAGCACGTCCAGCTTGGTGAGGAAGAAGTCGGTCAGGCCGTTCACACGGGTCGCGTAGCGGGCGATGACCGCGTCGAACCAGCCGCAGCGGCGGTCCCGGCCGGTCGTCACGCCCCGCTCGCCGCCGATCCGGCGCAGCGCCTCGCCGTCCGCGTCGAACAGCTCGGTCGGGAAGGGACCGGCGCCGACACGGGTCGTGTACGCCTTGAGGATGCCGATGACCCGGCTGATCTTCGTCGGGCCCACGCCGGCGCCGGTGCAGGCACCGCCCGCGGTCGGGTTCGAGGAGGTGACGAAGGGGTACGTGCCGTGGTCGATGTCCAGGAGGGTGCCCTGGCCGCCCTCGAACAGGACCACCTTGTCGTCCTCCAGCGCCTGGTTGAGGACCAGGACGGTGTCGGTGACGTACGGCTTGATCTGCTCCGCGTAGCCCAGCAGCTCCTCGACCACCTGGCCGGCGGAGATGGCGCGCCGGTTGTAGAGCTTGGTGAGCAGCTGGTTCTTGACGTCGAGGGCCGCCTCGACCTTCTGCTCCAGGATCGACTCGTCGTACAGGTCCTGGACCCGGATGCCGACGCGGTTGATCTTGTCGGCGTAGGTCGGGCCGATGCCCCGGCCGGTCGTACCGATCTTGCGCTTGCCGAGGAAGCGTTCCGTCACCTTGTCGACGGTCACGTTGTACGGCGTGATGATGTGCGCGTTACCGCTGAGCAGGAGCTTGGACGTGTCTACGCCACGCTCGTTCAGACCGCTCAGCTCGGAGAGCAGGACCGACGGGTCGACGACGACACCGTTGCCGATGACCGGCGTACAGCCGGGCGAGAGGATTCCGGAAGGGAGAAGGTGGAGAGCGTACTTCTGGTCGCCCACTACCACCGTGTGGCCGGCGTTGTTGCCGCCCTGGTAGCGCACGACATAATCCACCGAGCCACCGAGCAGGTCGGTCGCCTTCCCCTTACCTTCGTCACCCCACTGAGCACCGAGCAGCACAAGTGCGGGCACGCGCGTACACCCCTTCCGGGCGGGGCATGTCCAAGGTCGGGGGCTTGGGCGTAAGGTTCACCGCCGCGTACCACCGCGACCGCCTTTGGTCGCACAACCGTCGGACCGGATGCCCCGGAATAGACGAAGCCCCTGGCGCAATAGCGCAAGGGGCTCTTGCACAAAGATGCTACCCGAGGAAGCGAGGCAGGACCGAGGTGGCGACTTTCGCGACGTCCGATCAGCTGCTGGTGATCATCGATCCATCAGCCCGGCAGACGGACGGGGAGTCCGTCCGAATCGCGAAAGACGTGCTCAGCGCGGGTGCGACCACCAAAGTGTGTCTGCCGGACGGGCCCGAGGAATTCGCCCGGGCGCTCGGCCGGCGAGGGTCCCGGCGCCCGGTCGTGGTCGGCGACGACCGGGCGCTGGTCCGCGCGGTGACCCTGCTGCACCGCCGTCGAGAGCTGGCCGGATGCGCCCTGTCGGTGGTGCCGGTCGGGGGCACGGCCCTGGCGGAGTCCCTGGGTGTGCCGGCCGGTGCGGTGGCGGCCGCACGGGCCGTGCTGGACGGCGCGGAGCGGCACCTGGACCTGCTGGTGGACGAGAGCGACGGGGTCGTCCTGGGCGCGCTGGGCATCCCGCCGGCGCCCCTGCGGGAGGTTCCCTCCGTACCGGTGGGCGTCCCTGAGGGGCGGCCCTGGCTGCGCACGAGGTACCGCTCCCTGGTCCGCACCCTGGCGCCCCGCCCCGCCCGTCTGACCGCCGTACCGGCCCCGGGACCCTGCCGGCTCCGGGTGGAGATCGACGGCGAGACGCTCGTGGACCTGGACCAGCCCGTGGAGGCGGTGTCGGTGAAGCCGGGTGCCGGCGGGGTTGCCCAGGTGGACGTCCGGCCGCTGTCGCTGGGCGCGGAGGCGACCGCGTTGCAGGCCTTCGGGCGCACGGTGACCGTGGCCGGCGGGGATTTCCGGTACCGGGCGGACGCGGCGGTCTCGGGGCCCGTACGACGCCGGACCTGGACCGTGCGCGAGGCCGCCTGGGCACTGACGCTGCCCGTCCCGTAGCGCCCTCCCGCGACCCCCTAAAGGTCTGGTGACAAATATTTAACCGTTCCGACCCCTTGAGGGACCGGTTCGACGTCCACCATCCTGCTCCATCAAGGCGCGGTGCGTCCGCGCGTGACGGTCAGGAAGGGGCCACCCGATGGCAGTGGACGAGGGCGTCGCCCCGGCGGCGAAGACGGACGACGACGGAACGGTTCATCGGCTGAAACCCAACGCCGTCGGCCTGCTCGGCGTGGTGTTCATGGCCGTGGCCACGGCCGCGCCGATCACCGCGATGACCGGCAACGTGCCCTTCATGGTGTCGTCCGGCAATGGCATCGGGGCGCCCGCAAGCTATCTCGTTGCAATGGTCGTCCTGGCAATCTTTTCCGTGGGTTTCACGTCGATGGCCAAGCACATCACGTCCACGGGCGCCTTCTACGGCTTCATCTCCTACGGCCTCGGCCGCACCGTCGGCCTCGCCTCGGGACTGCTCGCGACCTTCGCGTACGTCGTCTTCGAGCCCGCGCTGATCGGGATCTTCTCCACCTTCGCCACGACCACGCTGAAGGACCAGACCGGGCTCGACGTGCCCTGGTGGGCGTTCGCGGTCCTGATGCTGGCGATCAACGCCACGGGCACCTGGTTCGGGGTGAGCGTCGCCGAGAAGCTGCTGGTGGTGCTGCTGGCGACGGAGGTGACGGTGCTGGCCGCGATGGCCGTCTCGGTCGCCTTCCACGGCGGCGGGCCGCACGGCTTCACCTTCGCGCCGGTCAACCCCGTCAACGCCTTCAAGGGCACGTCCGCCGGGCTCGGGCTCTTCTTCGCCTTCTGGTCGTGGGTGGGCTTCGAGTCGACGGCGATGTACGGCGAGGAGTCACGCGACCCGAAGAAAATCATCCCCAAGGCGACGATGATCAGCGTCCTGGGCGTCGGCGTCTTCTACGTCTTCGTCTCCTGGATGGCCATCTCGGGCACCGGCGCGGGCAGCGCCGTTCAGGTGGCGACCAAGGACCCGATGGGCCTCTTCTTCAACCCCACCGAGCGCTACGTCGGCCACTGGGCGGTCGACGTCATGCAGTGGCTGATGATCACCGGCTCGCTGGCCTGCGGCATGGCCTTCCACAACTGCGCCGCCCGCTACATGTACGCCCTGGGCCGCGAGGGCGTCCTGCCGTCCCTGAAGAACACGATCGGCCGCACCCACGCCAGGCACGGCTCCCCGCACATCGCGGGCCTGGTGCAGACGGTGGTGAGCGGGCTGCTGGTGGGCGCGTTCTGGGCCGCGGGCAAGGACCCGTACAGCGGCACGTACGTCCTGCTCGCCATCCTCGGCACCATGGCGATCCTCGTCGTCCAGGCCGTGTGCTCGTTCGCGGTGCTGGTCTACTTCCGCACGCACCACCCGGAGAGCCGGCACTGGTTCAAGACCGCCGCTGCGCCGCTGATCGGCGGCATCGCGATGCTCGCGGTGGTCGTCCTGCTGGTGTCCAACATGGGTGCGGCGGCCGGGCCGGAGTCCGGCTCGCTGGTCCTGAAGGCGACGCCGTGGCTGGTCGCGCTGATCGCGGCCGGCGGCATCGGCTACGCCCAGTACCTCAAGCGGCGCGCCCCCGAGCGGTACGCGCTGCTGGGGCGGACGGTGCTGGAGGAGACGAAGGAACGCTGAGCCACGTACGGGCGACCGAGCCGCGTCAGTGGCCGAACCTCTCCTGTCGGTACGCCTGCCAGCGTTCCATCATCTCGGCCACGTCGTGCTCGATGAACTCGAAGAAGGCCAGGGTCTCGGCCAGCCTGCGCCCGGCCGGTGTGCCGGCGCCCAGGCTGGCCACGCCCTCCCTCAGGGCGTCCTCCCAGCGCTTGATGATCGCCTCGCGGCTGGTGAGCGCCTCGTACCACTGGTCGCTGTGCACGCGGTACCGCTCCCGGCGCGAGCCGGGCTCGCGCTCCCTCGACACCATGTGGACCTGCGCGAGGTAGCGCACGGCGCCGGAGACGGCCGCGGGGCTGATCCTCAGCTGTTCGCCCAGCTCGGCGGAGGTCAGGGCGCCGGTGTCGGAGGCGAGCAGGGCGGCGAAGACGCGGGACGGCATGCGCGGCATGCCCGCCTCGACGAGCTGCGCCGCGAAGTGCTCCACGAACCGCGAGACCGACTCCGGGTCCCGCTCAGTACTCGGCTCCGTCATGCCCCTCACCCTATCCGGGGTTCATGCGCTTCCTTAACTTCACAAATTTCTGAAAGAAGCGTACGTTCGGAGGCATGACCAAGGCAATCACGGTCTCCGGACTCCACAAGTCCTTCGGCCGTACCCACGCGCTGGACGGCCTCGACCTGGACGTCGAGGCCGGCGAGGTGCACGGCTTCCTCGGGCCCAACGGCGCCGGGAAGTCGACCGCCATCCGCGTCCTGCTCGGCCTGCTGCGCGCCGACGCGGGCGCGGCACAGGTGCTGGGCCGCGACCCGTGGACCGACGCGGTGGAGATCCACCGCCGCATCGCCTACGTGCCCGGCGACGTGACCCTGTGGCGCAACCTCTCCGGCGGCGAGGTCATCGACCTCTACGGCCGGCTGCGCGGGGGCCTCGACGCCCGTCGCCGGACGGAGCTGGTCGAGCGCTTCGAGCTGGACCCCACCAAGAAGGGCCGCACCTACTCCAAGGGCAACCGGCAGAAGGTCGCCCTGGTCGCCGCCTTCGCCTCGGACGTGGACCTGCTGATCCTGGACGAGCCGACCTCGGGCCTGGACCCGCTGATGGAGGAGGTCTTCCAGCGCTGCGTCCGGGAGGAGCGGGAGCGGGGCCGCACGGTGCTGCTGTCGTCGCACATCCTCAGCGAGGTGGAGGAGCTGTGCGACCGGGTGAGCATCATCCGCACGGGCCGTACGGTCGAGTCCGGCTCGCTGGCCGACCTGCGCCACCTCACCCGGACCAGCGTCTCCGCCGAACTCGCGGGCCCGCCCAACGGACTGGCCCGCCTGCCCGGCGTCCACGACCTCGACATCCAGGGCCGCCGGGTCCGCCTCCAGGTCGACACCGACCGACTCGACGCCGTCCTGCGGCAGTTGAGCGAGTCGGGCGTGCGGTCGCTGACGTCGACGCCGCCGACGCTGGAGGAGCTGTTCCTGCGGCACTACCGGGACGAGGTGGCGGCCCGATGACGACGTTCGCGGTACCGAGGTCCGGCCGCCAACTCGCCGGCACCGTAACCCTGTTGCGCTTCGCGCTGCGCCGCGACCGGGTGCTGATCCCGGTCTGGGTGGCGGTGAACGCACTGATGGTCCTCTCCATGCCCAACACGCTGAAGAGCCTCTACGGCACCGCAGCCGAACGCACCGATCTGGTGCGGCAGCTGGAGACCAACGCCTCCTTCCGGGCCCTGATCGGCCCGGTCTTCGACACCTCGCTCGGCGGGCTGACGGCCTGGCGCGTCGGTGTGTACGCGGGTGCGCTCGCGGCGGTGACCAGCCTGCTCGTCGTCGTACGGCACACCCGGGACGAGGAGGAGAGCGGCCGGCAGGAGCTGGTGGCGTCCGGGATGGTGGGCCGCCGGGCCTCCCTCACGGCGGCGCTGCTGGCGGCCGGGGTCGCCAACGCCGTACTCGGCCTGCTGATCACGGCGGGCCTGTCCGCACAGGGAGCCTCCGGCGCGCTGTCCTTCGGCCTCGGCCTCGCGGGCGTCGGCATGGTCTTCGCCACGACGGCGGCGATCGTCGCCCAGCTGACGGAGAGCGCACGGCTGGCCCGTGGCCTGACCGCGGCCGTACTCGGCGCGGCCTTCGTCCTCCGCGCGGCGGGCGACTCGGCGACGAACGACGGCTCGTCCGTCCTGACCTGGCTCTCCCCGCTGGGCTGGCTGGAGAACCAGCGCTCCTTCGCGGACGAACGCTGGTGGGTGCTGCTGCTGTTCGCGGGGGCCGTGGCGCTCCAGGCGACGGTGGCCTACGGGTTGGCCGGCCGCCGTGACCTGGGCATGAGCTTCCTGCCCACCCGCCCGGGCCCGCCCACCGGCCGCCTCGGCACGGCGGCCGCGCTGGCCTGGCGTCTGCAACGCGGCAGCGTCCTCGGCTGGTCCCTCGGTTTCTTCCTCGCCGGGGTCGTCTACGGCGGTCTCACGGACGGCGCGGCCGATCTGGTCCGCGACAACGACAACGCGCGGAAGATCTTCGAGCGGATGGGCGGCCGGAGCGGCCTCACGGACGCGTTCCTCGCGTCGATGGTCGGCATGCTCGGCCTGATCGCGGCCCTGTACATCGTGGCCTCGGTCCTGCGCCTGCACGGCGAGGAGACGTCGGGCCGCGCCGAACCGGTGCTGGCCTGCGCCGTGGGGCGCCTGCGCTGGGCCGCGAGCCACCTGACGATCGCCTTCGGCGGGGCCGCGCTGATCATGCTGCTGGCGGGGGCGGGCTTCGCGGTGGGCTACGGCAAGGAGGTAGGGCCGATCCTGGGGGCCTGCCTGGTGCAGCTCCCGGCGGTGTGGCTGATCGGCGGGGTGACGGTCCTGCTGTACGGGCAGGCCCCCCGACTGGCACCGGCCGCCTGGGGCATCGCCGTGGCGGTCCTGCTGATCGGCTGGGTGGGCCCGGCCCTGGACGCGCCGCAATTCGTGCTGGGCCTCTCCCCGTTCGGCCACCTGCCGAAGCTGCCGGGCGAAGGGATGGAGTGGGGTCCGGTGCTGGTCCTGCTGGGGCTGGCGGCGGCACTGGTGGGCGCGGGGGTGGCGGGGCTGCGGCGCCGGGACCTGGCCGGCTGATCACCCCACTTCCACACTCAACCCCTCCAGCCCCCGGATCACGAAGTTCGGCTTCCGTTCCGGCTCTGCCGTCAGGCTCAGTGTGGGGGCCTTCTCCAGCAGCGCCGTCATCGAAGCCGCCAGTTCGATGCGGGCCAGTGGGGCGCCGATGCAGTAGTGGATGCCCGCACTGAAGGAGATGTGCGGGTTGTCCTTGCGGGTGAGGTCCAGGCGGGTCGGGTCGGTGAAGACGGACGGGTCGTGGTTGGCGGAGCCGAAGAGCATGGCGATCTCCGCGCCCCTGGGGATCGTCGTGCCGTCGATCTCGATGTCGTCCAGGACCCAGCGTTCGAAGAGCTGGAGCGGGGTGTCGTAGCGCATCAGCTCCTCGACGGCCGAGGGGATCAGGGAGTGGTCCGCACGGAGGGCCGCCAGCTGGGCCGGGTTGCGGAACAGGGACCACCAGCCGTTCACCGTGGCGTTGACGGTGGCCTCGTGACCGGCGTTGAGCAGCAGCACCGCCGTGGAGATCATCTCCTGTTCCGTCAGGCGGTCGCCCTCGTCGTGTGCCGCGATCAGGCCGGAGACCAGGTCCTCCCCGGGCTCCTTGCGACGGGCCGCGATCAGCTCCCGCAGGTAGTCGGAGAACTCGACCGACGCCCGGACCGCCCGCGCCGCCGTGTCCTGCGACGGGTTCAGCTCGTACATCCCGCAGATGTCGGCCGACCAGGGGCGCAGCTGGGCCCGGTCCGACTCCGGGATGCCCAGCATCTCGGCGATCACGGCGACCGGCAGCGGTTCCGCGACGTCCGTCAGCAGGTCGCCGCCGCCCTTCGCGACCAGCCGGGCGACCAGGTCGCCCGCGAAGCCGTCGATGTACGGCTTCAGCCGCTCCACCGTGCGCGGGGTGAACGCCTTCGACACCAGCCGACGGATCCGGGTGTGGTCCGGCGGCTCCAGGTCGAGCATGCCGTGGTCGTTGAGGGTGTGGAACGGCTCGTGCTCCGGCGGCGGCGCGGTCCGGCCGAAGTCGTCGTGCGTGAACCGGTGCTGATAGGTGCGGCCCAGGCGCCGGTCCCGCAGCAGCGCCGAGACGTCCGCGTGATGCGGGACCAGCCACTGGTTCGTGGGCTCGTAGTGGTGCACGCGGCCCTGGGCGCGCAGCTCGGCGTAAGCGGGGTACGGGTCGGCGAGAAACTCCGGGTCCCACGGGTCAAAGGCTGCCATGCACGGACGCTAGCCCGACGTCCCCGGCTCTGACCAGGGGTGTCCATGGCGGATCGGCGCGGCCGGTATCCCCGCGGTGATCCACGGGGACCGGTGCCCCGTGGATCGCTCCGAGCCTGTACCGACCTTCGGTCAGGGCTGGTTGGGGAGGGTCCAGTACTGCCAGGTGTTGTTGCCGCAGTTACGGACGTTGATGCCCGCGTGCTCGCTCGGGTCGCCGCTGTTCTGGATGCTGAGGCACTGGTTGTTGACCTCGGTGACCAGCCGGGCGGTGTCCGTCCTGGCGTCCTTGTTCCAGCGCTGGTTGGCGAGGCCGTGGCAGTCGCCGACCACCTGGGCCGGGGCGTTGACCTCGCCGTTACGGACGTCGAGACAGTGCTTCTCGGCGCCGTTGACCAGCTTCTTCCCCTCCCAGTACCAGAGCTGACTGCCGTTTCCGTTGCAGCTCTGCACCTCGACGTTGTCGCCGTTGGACGCCAGGCACTTGCCGTTCATGGCGGAGGTGATCTGGAAGTACTGGGGAATCCTCGCGGCGGAGGCAGCCGCCTGGACGGGCAGTGACGTGGCGAGCAGGGGCAGGGAGGCCAGGGCGAGCGCGGTGATACCGCGCTCCATGTGCTTGATCATGGGGGTGGTGTAGCGCGATCCCGCCGTGCACCGACAGGTTCTGAAACGGCGGCTCACCCGACCGGCGTAGTGGATTCACTGCAGAAACGATCAGCGGAAAAGCCCTCCGTCGCACTACCCGGGTGTCACCAGCCTCGCCTCGTACGCGAACACCGCAGCCTGCGTGCGGTCCCTGAGCCCCAGCTTCACCAGGATCCGGCTCACATGGGTCTTGATCGTCGACTCCGCCACGACCAGCCGCTCGGCGATCTCCGCGTTCGACAGGCCCTGCGCGATCAGGACCAGCACCTCGGTCTCCCGCTCCGTGAGGTCCCCGTACGCCGCCTGCCCCGCGGGCATCATGCGCGGCGCTTCCGACAGCCGCGAGAACTCCGTGATCAGCCGCCTGGTCACCGAGGGGGCGAGCAGCGCCTCACCGGAGGCGACCACCCGGACCCCGTCCGCCAGTTGACGTGCCGAGGCGTCCTTCAGGAGAAAGCCGGAGGCGCCCGCCCGCAGCGCCTGATACACGTACTCGTCCAGGTCGAACGTGGTCAGCACCAGCACCTTCGCCGCCGCGTCCGCGGCGACGATCTCCCGGGTCGCCTCGATGCCGTTCAGCTCCGGCATGCGGATGTCCATCAGGACGACGTCGGGCGCGAGTTCCCGCACCCGCTCGACCGCCTCGCGGCCGTTGACCGCCTCACCGACGACCTCGATGTCCGGCATCGCGTTCAGCAGGACGGAGAAGCCCTCGCGCACCATCATCTGGTCGTCCGCGATCAGTACGCGGATCGTCATGCCTCACCCTCGATCGCGGTGTCCAACGGCACCGGCAGGAACACCGTCACCTCGTACCCTCCGTCGGCTGTGGGGCCCGCCGTCATCTCGCCGTTCAGCATCGCGACCCGCTCCCGCATCCCGGTGATGCCGTGCCCCGCACCCGGCGAGGGCTTGAGCAGGGCCGACGCGGGCGGCGCGCCGTTGACTATGCGCAGGCCCAGGCCGCCGAGAACGTACCCGATCTCGACCCGCGCGCCCGCCCCCGGAGCGTGCCGCAGCGTGTTGCTCAGCGCCTCCTGCACGATCCGGTACGCCGACAGCTCGACGCCCTGCGGCAGTTCGCGCACCGCCCCGGTCACCGCCTTCTCCGCCTCCAGCCCGGTCTCCCGCACATTGGCGAGCAGCCCGTCCAGGTCGGCGAGGGTGGGCTGCGGGGCGTCCGGCGCCTCGTAGTCCTCCGCGCGGACCACGCCCAGCACCCGGCGCAGCTCCGTCAGGGCCGCCACCGCGTTCTCCCGGATCGTGGCGAACGCCTTCTCCAGCTCCGGCGGCGGGTTCTCCACCCGGTAGGGCGCGGCCTCCGCCTGGATGGCGACCACCGACATGTGGTGTGCGACCACGTCGTGCAGCTCACGGGCGATGGTCGTGCGCTCCTCCAGCAGCGTGCGCCGCGACCGCTCCACCGCGGTCACCGTCTGCTGCGCCGACACCTCCTGCGCCGCCTCCCGGCGGATCTGCCGGACGGTGACGACCAGCAGAAGCAGAGCGGAGACGACCAGCATCGGACCCACGTTGGTGTTGTAGTGGCCCCCGCCGAAGGCGTTCCCGGCGAGGAAGCCGTAGACCGCGGTCAGCGCCCACATCCAGGCGGCCGTGCGCGGGCGGGTGCGCAGCGCGACGACCGTGAGCACGACCAGGTGGGACAGGAAGCTGCCCGGCAGCCACGGCCAGTCGCTCCAGCCGTCCGCGCCGCCGACGACGGCGGCGGCCGTGGATGCGGCGAGCGAGCACCAGAACGCCCCCACCGGACGCGCCAGGGTCAGCAGCACCGGGCCCAGCGCCAGCAGTCCGCACAGCGCGGACGGGAGTCCGGCCTCCGAGCTCGCCACGGCGAACAGCATCGCCAGCAGCCCGAGGGCGGCCACCGCCACATGCGGTGCCCAGGCCCCGTACTCCTTCACGCGACCGGACCGGCGGGCGAGCCGGCCGCCGGCCTCCCTGCGGGGCAGCGGGCGGTAGGCAAAGGCATCGTGGAACAGGTCCTGCCGCAGCCCGCGCAGGGCGTCCGCGGCGAGCCGGAACTCGGGGCTGCGCGGCCTCGCGGCGCCGCCCGGCGGTGTCGTCTGCGTGTGCGTCGTCTCGGTCACGTGCCACACGGTAGGCGGAGGAGGGGGTCCCGGTCGTCCCCTCGGAGAGGGGTCCTCGGGGATCCGTCTCAGGTACTACGGGCCACTACGGGAACCCTCAGGGGTCAGGATCCGGACGGGCGCACCAGCCCCGACTCGTAGGCGAAGACCGCCGCCTGCGTACGGTCCCTGAGCCCCAGCTTCACCAGGATCCGGCCCACGTGCGTCTTCACGGTCTGCTCGGCCACCACCAGCCGCTCCGCGATCTCCGCGTTCGACAGGCCCTGCGCGATCAGCGCCAGCACCTCCGTCTCCCGCTCGGTCAGGCCGCCCACGCGCTGCTTCGCCGGGGTCCGCGGGGGGCCGTCCAGGCGCGCGAACTCGGTGATCAGCCGACGGGTGATGCCCGGGGCGAGCAGCGCGTCCCCCGCCGCCACCACCCGGACCGCCTCGGCGAGCTGGTCGGCGGAGGCGTCCTTGAGGAGGAACCCCGAGGCCCCTGCGCGCAGTGCCTCGTACACGTACTCGTCCAGATCGAAGGTGGTGAGGACCAGGACCTTGATGCCCGGGTGGGCGGCGGTGATGCGACGGGTCGCCTCGATACCGCCGAGTTCGGGCATCCGGATGTCCATCAGCACCACGTCCGGGGTCAGCTCCGCCACCTTGGCGATCGCGTCCAGACCGTCCACGGCCTGCCCGATCACCTCGATGTCGGGCTTGGTGTTGAGCAGCACGGTGAAGCCCTGCCGGACCATCTGCTGGTCGTCGGCGATGACTACACGGATGGTGCCGGCGCCGCTCGTCATGAGGTCTTTTCTCCTGTCGTCGGGTCGGGGTCCCGAAGCCGTGGGGGCAGGGACAGGGGCCGCTCGGACCCGTCGGGGGTGCCCGTCCTGGGCAGGAACGCGGTCACCATGAAGCCGCCCTGCGAGGTACTGGTCGCGCTGACGTGCCCGCCGAGCATCGCCGCGCGCTCCCGCATGCCCAGCAGACCGTGGCCGGTGCCCGGCGAGGGCTGGACCGGGTGGCTGGGCCGGGAGTTCGTCACGATCAGGAGGATGCCGTCGCAGAGGTGCTCGACCTCCACCTTGACCGTCGAACCCGGGGCATGGCGCAGCGCGTTGCTCAGTGCCTCCTGCACGATCCGGTACGCGGACAGCTCCACACCCGGCGGGTAGGGGCGCGACTCGCCGCGGAAGTCGGTGACGACGTCCAGACCGGCCGCCCTCGTGTTATCGATCAGCGCGCCGAGCCGGCCGAGATCCGGCTGCGGGGCATCGGGCGCCGGGCCCGTGCCGGGAGCCGCCGGCCGGTACGGGCCGCCGACCGCACCCGGTTCCTCGGGGGACTCGGAGCGCAGCACGCCGAGGACGCGGCGCAGCTCCGTCAGTGCCTCCAGGGCGTTGTTGCGGATCCCGGCGAGGTTCTCCTTCAGCTCCTCCGAGGGGTTCTCCACCAGATGGGGCGCCACCTGGGCCTGGATGGAGATCACCGACATGTGGTGCGCGACCACGTCGTGCAGCTCGCGGGCGATACGGCTGCGCTCCTCCAGGAGGGTGCGGCGGGCGCGCTCCTCGGCGGTGATCGTCGTCTGCTCGACCAGCTGGGTACGGGCCTCGCTGCGGCCGCGCAGGGCACTGCCGATGAGAACGGCGACGGCGAACAGGGCGACGGCCATCACGCCCGTCGAGGAGTAGCGCTGCGCGCCGATGACGCCCTGCAGCAGGAAGGTCACCAGGATCGTGCCGGCGAGCGCGGCCAGGGCGCCGCGGATGCGGACGCGCAGGGCGAGGAGCAGGAGCACCACCATGTGCGGGAGCAGAGTGGGCGTGGTCCAGGGCCAGTTGGGGCCGGCGGAGTGCACCGACGCCAGCTGCGGGCGGGCGAGGAGGGCGGTGACGGCGGCGGCCGACAGGGAGACGGCCAGGGCCGGCAGGGGCCGCCACAGTGCGAGGACCATGGCAGCGGCCTGGAGGAAGGCGGCGAGGAAGGCCACGGCTGTGGTGAGGCCGTAGCTGTTCGACAGTTCCTCGCCTCCCCCGAGGCCCAGGGCGAGGGCCGTGTAACCGGTGATCAGGTAGGTGAGGAGGCGCAGCCAGCGGTACTTGGAGAAGGGGGGTGACTGGGGTGAGGGGTTCTCGCCGAGCCAGGTACGGATGCGGGGTTTGTCGCGGGCGGCGGGCTCGGGTGTCACCCGGCCAACTCTAGGCACTGTGCGGGGACTTTGTTCGGGGCGAGTGGCGGTGGACGAGCCGGGACGCGCGGTTGCGGGGGCGGCGGGGGCCCTGTTCGTGGTGACGGAAGGCTGCCCGGAAGAGGACCAGGGTCAGGGCGAAGAGAGGGAGACAGGCGACGCGGGCCGCCACCCAGGTCAGGGAGTCGGGGCGGGTGTGCAGGCCGGGCAGCCGGCCGGCCAGGAGGGCGGTCGCCGTCGTGGCCATCAGCGCCGTCTGGTGCCAGAGGAAGATCGTCATCGCCGAGAGGTTCGTCAAGGTGATGGCCGACCAGGCGAGCGGGCGGGTCATCGCCCGCTGCAGGCGTTCGCGCAGGAGGAGGGCCAGACCGCACTGGGCCAGGCCGAAGGTGACGGCGGCCAGGGTCGGGGGGTTGAGGTTGGAGACCGCCGCGCCCGGGACGCCGACCATGGACGCCGGGTAGCCCGCCAGGACGACGAGGCCCGCCGTGGCCGTCGTACCGCCGATGAGCAGGACCCGGGCCGCGCGACGGGTGTCCAGCTCGCCCCGGGTCCAGGCCGCGCCCAGGGTGTACGGGACCAGCCAGCCCGCCGCCAGGTTCACCCAGCCGAGCCAGTCCGGGCCCGTGTGCAGGCCGAAGCGCAGGACGTCCACGTGCAGCACGACGGCGAGGGGCCAGAGAGGGCTGAGGCGGGTGAGGAGCGGGGTGGCGGCCGTCAGGGCGGCGAAGACCAGCAGGAACCACAGGGGGGACAGGGCGAGTTTGAGGAGGGCGTGGACGGTGGTCGGCGGGGCGCCGGTGAGGAGCAGGGCCGCTGCGGCCGCCGTCCACAGGGCCAGCAGGGCCGTCACCGGTCGCAGGAGGCGGGAGAGGCGGGCGCCCAGCCACTGGGGGTACGTCAGGCCCCGGGCGCGGGCCGAGGCGAGACTGCGGGTCGCCACATGGCCGCCCACCAGGAAGAACACGGCCAGGGTCTGGAAGATCCAGGAGATCGGCGCCAGCCAGGGCATGTGCTGGAGCGGGCTCGCCGTGTGCAGGCCGCCGTCCTGCGCGACCAGTGCCGTGACCAGCCAGTGGCCGAGGACGACACCGAGGATCGCCAAGGCCCGCAGCGCGTCGACTGCACGGTCGCGGGAGGCGGGGGTGGCGGCGTCCACGCGGTGGGCGCCGTGACGGATCGCGTGCAGCGCGCGGCGCGGAGCGCTCAGGGCGGACTCAGCCACGGGTCACCTCCGAGGTCTCGCCGAGGGAGATCCGGGCCAGGTTGGCGAGGGAGACCGAACCCGGGGTGAAGTAGCCGCTGTGGTCGGCGCCGGCCGCGTCGAAGACGTGGGCGCCGAAGGCGCGGGAGACCGGGTCGGTGCCGAAGCCGACGGTGGTGAACAGGAGGCCGGCGCGGACGTGCGGTACGTGGGCGACCCAGTCGTCGCTGCCCCGGGCCGCCCAGATGCGGGCGCGGGTGTGCAGGCCGGCTGCCGAGTCGGCGCCCGTGCCGGGGCTGCCGATCAGGGCGATGTCGTCCACGTCCAGGCCGGGGGCGGCCCGGCCGCAGACGACCGAGCCGTAGGAGTGGCAGAGGAGGGAGACGCGGGCGCCGGTGGGGGCGAGGGTGTGCACCTGCCGTACGAGGGCGCGGAGGCGGGGGGCCGCCTGGTCGGCCCGGGTGGTCGTGGTCACCGTGGTGCTGACCGTGCCCGGGGTTCGGTAGCCGAGCCAGGCGATGACGGCGGTGCGGGTGCCGGGGCGGGTGCGGTGCGAGAGGTCTTGGTAGAGGGCCGCTGCCGTTCTGTGGAAGCGGGCGTAGGTGTCCAGTGAGGTGTCGGAGCCGGGGACGAGGACGGCGACGCGGTCGGCGTGGAGGAGGTCGCCGAGGACCTCGGTGGCCTGGCCGGGGCCCCGGCCGTCGAAGGCGAGGAGGTTTCGGGCGGCCAGGGTGCGGTCGGCTGCGGCGCGGTGGGGGTCGCCGTGCGCGGCTGCCATCCGGGCGGCCTGTGCGGCGTTGGCACGGTTGGCTTCGTAGACCGAGGGGAGGGTCGCGCGGGTGGGGGCCGGCAGGCGGGCGGGGGCGGGGGCCGGGATCCGGGGGTGGGCGGCGGCCGTGAGGGCTGCGATCGTGGCGGCCGCGAGGAGCACCGGGCCCCATCGCCGCCCGGCCTTCGGCCGGAACCGTTTTCCCAGCCGTACCGCCCGTACCGCCCGTGCGGCTTCGGCGGTCGGGTGCGGGTGGCTTCCGTGGGACGCGTTCACCGTCGGCGGCTGCGGCGTGGTGGCGGTCGGCGGTGCTTGCCCCATGGGTGGCTTCCTTTCGGAGAGCCCGGCCATCGGGCTTGTCCGACAAGGAAGTTAGAAAGCGGTGGGTGTAATCGGCGTCCCGCCAGGGAGCTGTTGTGCGTCGTAGCTCTCAGGTACTACGGGTATGACCGGGTCGTCGTCACCACGCCAGCTGGGCGATCTCCTCCGCCACCACCGCGCACGCGTCCGCCGCCGGATCGATCAGCGGGAAGTGGCCGACGTCCTCCAGCAGGGTCAGGCCCACCACCTCGCCCGCCTTCGCCGCCGCGTCCGCGTACGCCTCGGCCACCGCCTGCGGTACCTCCAGGTCCGTGCGCCCCTGGACCAGGGTCGTCGCGATGCCCGTCGGGAGGAGGAGCGCGGGGTCGGCGTACGGCTGGCGTTCGGCGAACTGCTTTTCTCCGCCGAGGAGTTGCAGGGCCGCGTTGCCGCAGACGTCCAGCTTCTCCGCCATCGTGAAGTCCGCGATCGGGGCCAGCGCGACCACGCCGCGCAAGGGGGCCGGACGGTCCGTGCGCCAAGGGGCGTCGGCGGGCAGGACGTGACGGGCCGCGGCCCACAGGGCGAGGTGGCCGCCCGCCGAGTGGCCGGTGAGGACCAGGCGGCGGGGGTCGGCCTGCGGGAGCGCTTCGCGGAGGAGGGCGGGGAGGGCGTCGAGGGCGGCGGCCACGTCGTCGAAGGTGTCGGGCCAGCGGCCGGCCAGAGGCGCCGGGGCTCCGGTGCCGGACCCCGTGTTCTGGCCGGGGATCTGGGGGGCGGCGCCCCGCCTGTACTCCACGTTGGCCACGGCGAAGCCCCTACGGGCCAGGTAGTCCGCGAAGGGGGTGATGTGACGACGGTCGTAGCGGGCGCGCCAGGCTCCGCCGTGCAGGACGACGACCAGGGGCGCGAGGGTGGCGTCGTCGGTCCGGGGGGCGTAGAAGTCGATCACCTGGTCGGGGTGGTCGCCGTATGCGGAGGTGACGTCGGGGTCCACCGGCGGGTGCGCGAAGGCCGACTCCTCTTCGGCGGCGGCGCGGGCTGCTGCGGCGTCGTCCGGCATGCTCCAACCTCTCAGCGATAACGGGGTACCTCCCAGGCTTTCGGCACTGGGGGAGGGTTTGGCGGACCGGGCGGGAATCTTCGTCGGCCGTTGGCGGGGACGCTATCAGGCCGGTGACGTGCGGCAACATGGGGTTGTCACGCACGGTGAGGGGCAAACGGCCGGTAAACGGTTCTGTGGGGTGTTTGTACGGAGCGGAGAGGGCGGGGGGCCCAGGTGTAGTCCGTCCCCCAGGAGATGGTGGAGCCGGATGCCGGGTTGTCCCAGAC
>NZ_JBEXYL010000050.1:1127-69422 GCF_040630895.1 Streptomyces sp. NPDC005728 | reverse complement strand
GTCGTCATAGAAGTGCCACACATCGGTCTGGGCTCTTCCGTACCGGTCCGCAGGGTCGGTACGACCGTCGTGGCGACCACCGTGGCGGAAGTTGGCGCCGGTGCCGGTGTCCGAGGCGGTCTCCACGTGCCAGGCGGCCCGGCCCCCGCTGAGATGGTCCAGGGTCGCGAGCCTGCGGGCGAGTTCGTACGGTTCGGTGAAGGCCGTGTGCACGGTGGCGGCGAGCCCCAGCCGTTCGGTGACGCCGGCGAGCGCGCTCAGCACGGTGACCGGCTCCGGCCGGCCCGTGGCGTGGAGGTCGTGGATCCGCCCCTGGTGCTCGGGCAGCCGCAGCCCCTCGGCGAGGAGCAGGAAGTCGAACAGCCCGCGCTCGGCGGTGCGCGCCGGCTGTTCGAAGGAACTGAACGCGACCGGCGAGCCGAAGCGCGGATCGGTCCAGACGGCGTGCTCACCGTCCGCCGGGAGGCGGGCTGCCAGATGTACCCGTCGTCGTACGGTCATGACGTTCCCCCGGTCACGGCGTACTGGTTGGCGGGCCGGGCCAGGCCCAGGTGCTCGCGCAGGGTGCTGCCCGGGTAGAAGGTGCGGAACAGGCCACGGTGCTGGAGCAGCGCCACCGTGCCGTTGACCAGCCGCTCCAGGTCACGGCGCGGCTGGACGGGGGTGAGGTGGAAGCCGTCGGTGACGTCCTCCGCGTGCCAGGCGGCGATCAGCTCCGCGAGGTCGACGGGCCCGCCCCGGTACAGCGGACCCTGCGCGGTCGGCCGGGGCCCTCCCCCGCCGTGCCCGGGCTCGGCCGCGTACTCGCCGTCGCCCAGGTCGACGAGCAGGCTCACCAGGACCCGCAGGGTGCCCGGCCTCCTGCCGAACTCCACTGCCTGGTCCCGCAGTTGACTGCGTACGGCGGCGGCCTGCGCGGGGTCGGCGGTGCGGACCAGGGCCACGTCGGCGTAGCGGGCCGCGGTGGCCCGGGCCGGTCCCTCGGTGGCGTCGACCACGCGGACGGGGTGGCCCTGCGGGGGTCGGGGCGCGGCCGAGGGGCCCCTGACGGAGAAGGCGCTGCCGGTGAAGTCGACGTGGTGCAGCCGGTCCCGGTCGAGGAAGCGACCGGTCGCAGCGTCCCGGATCTCCGCGCCGTCCTCCCAGCTGTCCCACAACTTCGCGGCCACGTCGGCGATTTCGCCCGCCTCCTGCCACAGCACCTCGGCGGGGGCCGCGTGTCTGCGGCCGAAGAGGCGGGCCTCGCCCTCGGTGGTGGACACGTCGATCCGCCAGCCGGCCCGGCCTCGGCTGGCCCAGTCGAGGGTGGCGACGGCCGCCTGGACGCGGAAGGGCTCGGTGTGCGTGGTGGTGACGGTCGGGACCAGCCCGATCCGCCGGGTGGCGGGCGCCACGCGTGACAGCACGGCGAGCGCGTCGGGCCCGGGGCGCGCGAAGGAGTCGCCCAGCGTCACGAAGTCGAGCCCACCGCGCTCGGCGAGCTGCGCCAGCTCGACGTACGGGGCGGCGTCGAAACAGTCCGGCTGATCGACGGCAACGCCGAGATGCAACAGCCCACGCCCATACCGCACGCCCACCTCAGCACCCCTGTTCGCAAAGCGCCGACGAACCGCGCACCTTGGTCATCACTCACAGCACCTTCGACAGGAACACCCGGGTCCGGTCCTCCTGCGGAGCGTCCAGCACCTGGCCCGGCGGTCCCTGCTCGACGATCCTCCCGTCGGCCATGAACACGACCGTGTCGGCGACCTCGCGGGCAAAGGCGATCTCGTGCGTGACGACGATCATCGTCGTACCCTGCGTGGCCAGATCCCTGATGACATCGAGGACTTCACCGACCAGCTCGGGATCCAGCGCCGAGGTCGGCTCGTCGAACAGCAGCAGCTTCGGTTCCAGCGCGAGCGCCCGCGCGATCGCGACCCGCTGCTGCTGGCCCCCGGACAGCTGCCGGGGATAGGCACCGGCCTTGTCGGCGAGTCCCACCCGCTCCAGCAGTCGGCGCGCGCTCTCCACCGCCTCCTTCCGGGGCCGTTTCAGCACGGCCACCGGCGCCTCGATGACGTTCTCCAGCACGGTCAGGTGCGGGAACAGGTTGAAGTTCTGGAAGACGAAGCCGATCCGCGTGCGCTGCTTCAACACCTCGCGCTCGGGCAGCTCGTACAGCTTGTCGCCGGAGCGCCGGTAGCCGACCAGGGTGCCGTCCACGCTGATCGCGCCGTGGTCCACCTTCTCCAGGTGGTTGATGGCGCGCAGCAGCGTCGACTTCCCGGAGCCGGACGGGCCGAGGACGACGGTGACCTCACCGCTGCGCACTTCCAGATCGATGCCCTTGAGGACCTCGAGCGAGCCGAAGCTCTTGTGGACGGACCTGATGTCCACCATGACGCTCATCGCGGAATTCCTTCGAGTCGGGGGTCATGCGGCTGCGCGGAGGGCGAGTTCGGCCAGGAACCGCAGCGCGGCCCGTGCCGTCGCGTCGTTCTGCCGGAACGCGGGTCCGCCGGTGCGCGGCCGGGTGAAGGCGCCGGAGGTGCGGCCGTCGGTGAACGGGCCGAGTGCGAAGCGCCGGGGGGACGGTCGGCCGGCCCCGTCGAGGATCCGGCCGTCGGCGGGGTCGACGCGCAGCAGCCCGTCGGGGGTCTCGGCGGCCCCGTCGGCGTGCAGCTCCCGCAGCAGGGTGTCGCGGGTCCGTCCCAGGGTCGGTGCGGGCAGCCGGGCCTCGACCAGCGCCCGTGCCGTCACGGAGAACCCGGGCACGGTGGGGCTGGCCGCCCGGAACACGCCGTCCTCGGCGGTGACGGTCATGTCGGCGCCGACGAACCGCAGGAGGCCGGACCTGGACAGGGCGAGCAGTTGTCGCAGCCGGGGCCCGGGCGGCCCGGACGCCAGGTAGCTGAAGAAGCCGTGCCACCAGGGGCCGATGTCCCCGAGCTGCACCAGCTGCCCGTAGACGGACAGCAGACCGAGGAAGACGCCCAGGTCGGCGCTGTGCTCCGGGTCGTGACGACGGTTCAGGTCGGCCTCGACATAGCTGCGCATGCCCTCCTGGAACTCCTCGTGCGAGGCGTACCGCATCCCGTCGAGGGGGTGGTCGAGCGCGGCGAGGTCGAGGCGGTCGGCCGGGTCCGGTACGGCGGCGGCGACGAGCGCCCGGGTCTCGGCGGGGTCGGCGGCGGCCGCGTACCGCTCCTCGAAGTCGGCCCAGGCCATCGCCGTACGCTCGGCGTGGGCGGTGAAGAGCCGGTGGTAGTGGGCGAAGCCCAGCTCCTTCTCCACCAGCGGCCACACGTCGCGCCGGAAGTCGACGCCTCCCCCGCTCTCGGCCTCGCTCGAGCGGGCGGACCCCCATGGCCGGTCCGGCAGCGCCTCGACCTCGGGCGGGCCGAAGAAGCGAGGCAGTCCGGGCCGGGGGCCGGTCCACTCGTAGCCGATCTTCGAGTGGTACGGCACTCCGCGCCGCGAGCCGACGTACAGCACCGGCTCGTTCCCCGAGGGAACGTAGGTGTCACCCTCGTAGCGCCCGCCCCGCCCCTCGGTGAGCAGCACCACCAGGTCGACGAAGGCCAGTCCGAAGCCGCGGACGAGGACGGGTTCGCCGGCCTTCAGCGGGGACAGGTCACTGTCGGCGGTGAAGTCGGGCGGCAGGTGAACCAGGCCGTTCTCACCGGCGTAGGCAGCCAACTCCTCTTGCTCCGCGTCGAGTTCGGAGTCGAGGTGGCCGAGGGCGAGGACGACCAGGTCGGCGAGCAGGGGCCGCGGGCGGCCCTCCAGCCACACCTGCTGGCGCCCTTCGCTCGGGCCGCTGATCCGCAGGGCACGCCGGGGATGGTGGTGGACGGTGACGCCCGGGGGCAGTTCGGCGACGGCCTGTTCGTACACCCAGCGCAGATAGCGGCCCTGGAGCTGCCGGTCGGCGAAGGTGTCGCCGTCCAGGCCGGCCCACTCGTGCAGGGTGGGGCCCTCGCGCACCGGGCCGGCCATCTGCACCGTCTCGTCGGTGAACATGGTGACGTCCTCGGCGTGCGAGTTCATCCACAGCAGAGGTGACTGGGCCGCGCGCCAGATGCGTCCGCCGCCCGGCGGATGGGGGTCGACCAGATGGATGTCGAGGCCCGAACCGGCATACAACTCGGGCGCGTTGGCGGCGATGCGTTCGAGGAGTCCGGTCCCCCGCGGCCCGGCTCCGACGATCACCAGCTGCGGCCTCATCGGGCGGACTCCGTCCCGCGCGCATAGTGCTTCTCGACGTAGTACTGGCCGACGCCGAGCACCGAGGTGACGACGGTGTACCAGAGGGTGGCGACCATCAGCAACGGGATGACCTGATAGGTGCGGTGATAGATCAACTGGGCCGAGAACAGCAGGTCGTTGACGGCGATGACGCTGACGATCGAGGTGCCCTTCAGGGTGCCGATCAGCATGTTCCCGGCGGGCGGCACGATGGAGCGCATGGCCTGCGGCAGCACGATCCGCCGCCAGCGCCGCCAACGGCTCAGGCCCAGCGCCTGGGCGGCCTCGATCTGCCCGCGGTCCACGGAGAGGATGCCGCCCCGGACGACTTCGGCGGCATAGGCGGCCTCGTGCAGGGTGAGCCCGACGACCGCGACGGCGACCGGGCTCAGCAGGTTCACGGTCCGCACCCCGAGGACCTGCGGGTACAGCGCCCCGATGTTGAACCACAGCAGCAGCTGCACCAGGATCGGGATCGACCGGAACAACCAGACGTAACCCCAACTGACCGCGCGCAGCACCGGGTTGGCGGAGAGCCGGAGGGCGGCGAGCAGGGTACCGAGGGCGAAGCCGAGGACCATCACGACCGCGGTCAGCCACAGGGTGAGCCAGAGTCCGCGGAGCACGGAGTCCGAGGTGAAGTAGTCGGCGACGACGTTCCACTGGAACGCCTCGTTGCGCAGGACAGAGTTGACGGCGAGTCCCAGCAGGGCCAGGACGGCGACGGCGGCCGTCCACTGGCCGAAGCGGCGCTGCGGGACGATCGTCAGGGCGTCCGCGCGCTCGGGCGCCTGGGGCGCGGCGGGGACTTTGGCGAGGGTGTCGGATGACATGCGAAGGCTCCGTGACGATGGAGGTCCCTCCCGCTCGAGCGAAGCCGAGAGTGGGGGACGAACACGGTGGGTGCCTTCACACTGCGGCGCCGTACGGCGCGGACACGGCCGAGCCCCTCAGCAGAGCCGTCCGTCGAGAGTACGTGGGCGTTTCGGTGCGCTGTCAAGGCGGTCCACACTGTGAGCCGTACGTCTCAAGTCAGTTGACGCAGAACCGGATGCCTGTTCCACTTGGCCCATGCATCCACAGCAGTGGCTGGTCACCCGCTCCCACATCGACTTCGGTCGCGTGTGGTCCTCGTCCTGTTGAGCTGACCCCCTGCGTGCCCGCCCTTCTGGGGCGGACGTCTTACGCGTTCTCCCTTCTTTCTCGTTCTTCTCGGCCTTCACACGCGCCCCCCTCCCCTCGCGCCCTGCACGCCTTCTGCTTCTGCTTTCAGGAGACCGCTACCCGATGCGTACGCCCACTCATCGACATTTCATCCCCTTTGTCGCGATCACTTCGGCCGCTCTGCTCCTCACCGCCTGCGGCTCCGGGTCCGGTGGCTCGGGCGGGACGGACGCCGCCGCAGTGGCGGCCGACTCCGGCAAGGTGCCCACCACGGACGTGATCTCCGCCGTCAGGAAGAACGACGCGGCCGCGAAGCTGCTGCCGGCGGGCGTCACCGACCTCACCGTCGCGGTCAGTGTCGGCGGCACCCCGCCCGGCACCACGTATCTGTCCGACGGCAAGACCCTGACCGGCCAGGACGTCGACTTCACCAAGGCGGTCGCCAAGGTGCTCGGCCTCAGGCTCAAGGTGGAGCAGGCGAGTTTCGAGGCGATCCTGCCGGCCCTGGACAGCGGCAAGTACGACTTCGGCGCCAGCAACTTCGGGGTCACCGACGAGCGCCGCAGGACGATCGACTTCGTCACCTACATCAACGACGGCCAGGGCTTCGCCACCCGCAAGGACAGCAAGCTGACCCGGATCACCGACCTCAAGCAGCTGTGCGGCCTCAACATCGCGACCGCCGCCGGTACGACCTTCGAGGCCACGCTGGAGGAGAACAAGCACGTGTGCACCGACGCGGGCAAGAAGGCGTACCAGGTGCAGACGTACGCCGAGCAGGGCGCGATCTGGTCCTCGGTTCAGCAGGGCCGCAGCGACGTCGTGATGTCCACGATCAACGGTCTGCGCTATGCCGTCGCCCACCAGCAGGGCGTGAAGTTCCTCAACGAGTTCCACCGTCTGGACGTCGGCTTCGCCTTCAAGAAGGGCACGAAGCTCGCCCCGGCCTTCCAGGCGGCGGTGAACGAGCTGATCGCCGACGGCACGTACGACAGGATCCTCAAGAAGTGGGGGACGACGGGCTCGGCGATCGCCAAGTCCCGGATCTCACCTCCAGAACTGAAGAACTGAGGAACCGAAGAACCGAGCACCAGTTCCCCCGGCCCGTCAGACGAGGAGGTCCTTGTAGTAGAAGCTGGCCTTCTTGTCGGTCTGGGTGAGGGATTCCTCGGATCCGAGGCCGAGGAAGAGCCGGGCGACGGTCGGGGTGCTGGTGTCAGGGATCTGGACGGCCAGCCCCTCCGGCTCGCGGTAGAAGAGGCTCTGCCCGGCGTTGCTCAGTCGCCGTTCGAAGACGGTGCCGGTGTTCCAGTCGATCGACGTGACATAGGTGTTGCTGGTGCTGGTCTGGTTGCCGTTGCTGTCGTAGGTGTAGGCGGTGCCGTCGAGAGTGTAGAGGTACTGGCCCATGGTGGTGTAGCCCTGGAAGGTGGGGCCGGTCAGGACGGAGGGCTGCGTGATGGTGGCGAGCGCGGTGAAGGTGCCGGCCTTGAAGGTGGCCAGGTCGTAGAGGCTGTACTTCCAGGTGGTGCCGTTGACGCGGTAGCGGTGTGCGATGCGGTTGTTGACGGGGTCGACGGCGACGGTGTTGTGGTCCGAGCCGGGGACCGGGTCGAAGCGGGTGACCTGCTGCGAGTCGGACTGGACGACGGTTCCGTTGGCGAACTTGAAGCGGGCGATCTTTGTGCCGTAGCCGTCGTTGTTGCTGTCGGCGAGCGCGTTGGTCTCGGTCCACAGGTAGGCGCTGTTGCCGGAGGGTTCGACGCCGATGGACACGCCATGTCCGAAGCCCTTGAGGTACATCCGGCCGATGATGTAGCCCTGCCAGTCCAGGCGGGTGATGCACAGGTCGCCGCTCGTGTCGCGCTCGGTGCCGGTGTACGCCCGTGTCTCACCGGGCAGGATGCGCCCGCCCTGCACCAACTGCACGGTGTACAGGTGCTTGTTGGTGTTGTCGAAGGCGAACGACTGCAGGATCCGGGTCTCGTTGAGCAGGATCTCGCGGAACCACTCCTCGGAGGGGTCGGTGAGGTCGAAGCGCTTGGACGACGCCACGGCCGCTGACGCCGTGCCGGCCTGAGTCAGGGCCACCGAGCCCACGAGGGCCGCGGCCGTCAGCCCGCCGACTCGCTGCAGTATCTGGCGCCGGCTCAGCTGGCCGGACGTCTCGCGCTTCATGTGTCTTCCGGGACCCTTCGTCGGCTTGGAGCGGGCGTCGATGTGTGCGGGTTGTGTGTACCGCAGGGATTGAATCACTGAACAGGCTCTTGAACCAGCATCGTTTGCCCAGCTCACAGCACTGGTTCCAAATAACCTGCAAATGTGACACACATCACAATTGCGTACGGTCGGTGAAGAGAGGGTTCTTGTTGATCAGTCCGGTTTGAGGGACTGTCCGCGGAAGGCACGTTCCGCTTAACGTGCCTCTCCGGCCTGGCCTTTACACGGCTTTCACTTTGCTTTTGGCCCACTGCCACGGCTGCTTCGCTTTGCACATGCGCCGGGACCGGGTCCCGGCCTTCTTTGGGTTGGGGATGGTCCGTGCGACTCACGCGCAGACAGGGGAAGGGCGCTCCGTGGGCGTTGGCCATGGCGCTCGCGGCATCACTGCTGGCCGCGCCGGTGGCCGAGGCCGCCGGCGCGGTCAAGGCCACGGCGGCGGGGCGCAAGCAGCCGGTCAACGTGCCCGCGCAGGCGGCCGGCGGCGTACCGCGTGACGGTGCGGAGCCGACGCAGACCAAGCCGGTGCGTCCGGTGTGGCCCAAGGCGGCGCACGCCCGTCTCGCCCTCTCGGGTCTGAAGCCGGGCAAGAGGCTTCCTGTGGCGCCTTCCGGCAACACGGGCGAAGCCGTCGTCCAGGTGGGTCCGGCTCCCGCGAAGGCCCTGGCCAAGCAGCGGTCCGCCATCGCGATCCCGGCCCCCGCGGACGTCGACGTCAAGGTCCTGAACCGCGCGCAGCTGAAGCCGGTGGGCGGCGTCGGTGTCGGCGCTCAGCTCACCCGGCGCGACGGCCGGGGCACACCCGGCCCGGTGAACGTCTCGTTCGACTACTCCAAGTTCAAGTACGCCTACGGCGGCAACTTCGCCTCCCGCCTACGTGTGGTCGCCCTGCCCGCCTGCGCGCTGACCACCCCGAAGGCGAAGGGCTGCTCGACCGCCAACCCCCGGCCCGTACCCGTCACCAACAACGTGGCCAAGGGCACCATCACCGCGACCGTCCAGGCCGACGCCGACCCCAACACCAAGATCTCGGTCATCCAGCCCGGCCAGCAGGCCAAGTCCGCCTTCCAGCCCCAGGCGATGACCGCCGCAACGACCGGCGGGACGGTCTACACGCTGGCGTCCACCTCCTCCTCGGACGCCGGTGACTTCCGGGCCTCGTCGCTGAAGCCGTCCGGGTCCTGGAACGTCTCCATCGGCTCGGGTGCCTTCACGTACAACCTGCCGATCCAGACGCCCAAGCCGCCTGCGGGCACCGCGCCGGCGCTGGCGCTGTCGTACAACTCGCAGTCCGTGGACGCGCTCACCTCCGCTCAGAACACGCAGGCCAGCTGGGCGGGTCTGGGCTGGGAGCTGGGCGGCGTCGGCTTCATCGAGCGCCGTTACCGGGGCTGCCAGGACGACGGCACGGGCACCGGCTGGGTCGGTGACCTGTGCTGGGACTCGCCGAACTCCACCAACGAGCCCGACGGGGCCGTCTACGTCATCAACTTCAACGGGGTCAGCTCCACCCTGGTCCAGGACGGCAACGGCACCGGCTCGTACCACGTGCAGGACGACCCGGGCTGGCGCGTGCAGCACCTGACCGGGGGGCACGGCTCGGACGACGAGTACTGGGTGATCTCCACCCAGGACGGCATGCGCTACTACTTCGGCTGGGGCCGCTCCGAGCGCACGGACACCGCCACCGATTCGGTGCTGACCGTTCCGGTGTTCGGCAACAACCCGGGCGAGCCCGGCTACAACGGCGGCGTGGGCGTCAGCACCCAGGCCTACCGCTGGGGTCTCGACCGCGTCGTGGACGCGAACGAGGTGGAGACCGCCTACTTCTACGACAAGGAGCAGAACCACTACCGCTCGGTCCTGCTGAGTGACCAGGCGCGGGTCTACGACTCCGCGGCCTACCCGGTGCGGATCGAGTACGGGTGGGCGTCGCAGATCTCGGGGGCGCAGCTGCCCGCGAAGGTGGACCTGCGGTACGTGGGCCGGTGTCTGGAGCGGATGTCGGACAAGGATCCGCTGGCCAAGGAGCCCGATCCCTGCCCGTCGATCACCGACTACCCCGACTCCTACCCGGATGTGCCGACGGACCTGATGTGCGACGGCACGGTCGCCGACGACGGCTGCAAGACGATCAAGGGTGAAACGTACTCACCCACGTTCTTCTCCACGAAGATGCTCTGGGACGTCAAGACCTTCGTCCGGGACAACGACGCCGCCCCATGGGCCCCGGCGATGCAATACCAGATGAAGTACGGGCTGCCCAATCCCGAAGGAACCATCGACAACACGCTCTGGCTGGACTACGTCCAGCGCCGGGGCTACGGAGACGGCGACGACATCACGCTGCCCACCATCAACATCAACGGCGAGTACCGGGACAACCAGCTCGGCGGCGGCACCCTCAACTTCCGTCGGGTCACCCAGATCCACAGCGACCTCGGCTCGTTCACCAACGTCACCTACCGCAACTACGACGCGCAGGACACCTGCGACATCAACAACCCGCCCACCGAGTCCGACAACACCCAGGCCTGCTTCAAGCAGACGTGGGTGCCCGAAGGCTCCACCGACGAGAAGACGGGCTGGTTCAAAAAGTACGTCGTCGCCCAGGTCAGCGTTGACCCGGGCCCGGGATCGGGCTCGGGCAATGACGGTGACCCGGTGATGACCACCACGTACGACTACGTGGGCAAGCCGGCCTGGGCGTTCCCCAACGACCCGCTGACCAAGGACAAGAACGAGTCCTGGACCGAGTGGCGCGGCTACCAGCAGGTCGAGATCCACACCGGCACCAAGTCCAACGCGGCCTCCACCTATTACTGGCTGTACCGCGGCATGGACGGCGACCGCACCGACAAGAACGACCCCTCCAAGACCCGCAGCGTCACGGTCGACGACGGCGACAGCGGCAGCGCGGCGGTGCCCGACTCCGCCTGGCTCAACGGCAAGATGCTGGAGACCAGCAACCGCGACGGCTCCGGCCAGTCCCACAGGCGGACCTGGCACGAATACTGGGTGCACGACACCGCCCACTACGACGGCCTGCCCGACGCCCGGTTCGTCCGCGACTCCAAGACCACCACGGACGAGCTGACCTCCAGCGGCTGGCGCGAGCACACGGTCAAGAACGAGTACGACGAGGCCGAGCCGGCCAGCACCAAGTACGGCCTGCCGATGCGCACCAACGACTGGGGTCTGTCCAGCTACGACGACAACCGGTGCACCACCTACGGCCGCGCCTACAACACGGACTACTTCACCGACTCGCAGGTCCAGCGGTGGATGGTGCTGCCCGACGAGACCCGGCACTACGCCGCCGACTGCGCATCCCGCGCCGCCGCCAACCAGGACTCCTACACCGTCACCCTGTACGACAACGCCACCTCGGTCGACACCAACAAGCCGACCGACGGTCTCCCGACCACCGAGCGTAAGTACACGGACGCCGACCACTCCCGGGAGAGGACGGCGGCGTTCGACCAGGCCGGACGGCAGACTTCCGCCACCGACGGCAGGCACAACACCACCACCACGAAGTACCAGCCGGACACCTCCTGGCCCGTCGACGGCGTCAAGGTCACCACCCCGGACCCGGACGGCAGCAACGGCCCGGCCCAGCCGCAGTCCACCACCGCCTGGTACTCCCGCCTGTGGGGCATCCCCTACCGGATCCAGGACGCCAACAACCAGACCACCCGAATCGTCCTCGACGCCGTGGGCCGCGTCTCGAAGGTGTTCAAGCCTGCGCAGATCACCGCCTACCCCGACGGCACGCCCTCGATCAAGTACCAGTACGACATCACGACGGCGGACAACAGCGACGGCGTTCCCGACCTGGTCTCCACCGTCCCGCCGAAGATCACCACGACCACGCTGCAGTCCGGCGGCCAGTTCCTGACCAGCTACGACTACTCCGACGGTCTCGGCCGTACTCGTGAGACACAGGCCCCGGCGCCCAACGGCACCGGGCGGAGCGTGATCTCCACCCGCTACGACACCTCGGGCAACGTCACCGGCACCAGCTCCGCGTTCTACAACTCCGGCCCCGCCGGGTCGGGCATGGTCCTGCCGACCGTGGACAGCCTGCCCTCCTACACCGACGTGGTCATCGACTACGCCGGCCGCACCACCGAGTCCCGGATCATGGTGAACGGCGAGCCGCAGGCCCAGGGCCAGACGATCACCAACTACCACGGCGACTACACCACCACCATGCCTGCCGTCGGTGAGCGCACCAACACCTACACCGACGTCTTCGGGCAGATCAGCAAGGTCACCGAATTCGGCCCCTCGACGTACACGACGTCATACGAGTACAACCGCAGCGGGCAGCTGTCGAAGATCACCGACGCCAAGGGCAACATCACCACCTACGCCTACAACTGGCTCGGCGAACGCACCGGCGGCAAGGAGCCCGACGCCGACCTGACCGGCCTCGGCGTCACCACGTACGACGCCAACGGCAACGTCGAGTCGACCAAGGACGCGAACGGCACGCTCGTCAGCTACACGTACGACGCCCTCAACCGGCAGCTGACCGCGCAGAACGGCTCGAAGGTGTTGACTCGCAACACCTACGACACCGCGTCGGGCGGCATCGGCAAGCTGGCCACCTCGACCTCGTACGTGGGCAGCTACGCCTATACCAACGCGATCAACTCCTACGACGCTGACGGCAATATCTCCGAGTCGCAGACAACGATTCCCGCTGACGGTACGGGCTTCGAGAACACGTACAAGACGAAGTTCACGCACAACGCGGCCGATCAGCAGACCAGCATCACCTACCCGGCGGTTGGGGACCTGGCGGAGGAGACCGTCACCACGCAGTACGACGCCTTCGGCAAGCCGGAGAAGGTCAGCAGCGACCTGAACAACACGGTCTACATCGACTCCACCGGCTTCGACAGCCTCGGCCGACTGACCGACCGCACCTACGGCACTACAGCCACGACCGGCAGCACGGCCCGCCGCTCGTACACCTACGACGACGTCAACGGCACCGGCTGGCTGAAGAACATCACCGCCACCACCAGTACGAAGGGCACCGTCCAGAACGACGACTACACCCGCGACAACGCCGGCCAGACCACCGACCTGACCGACCGGATCACCGGCCAGCACCAGTGCTACACCTACGACGAGCTGGACCGCATCTCCCGCGCCTGGACGTCGGCTGCCACGACCGGCTGCTCCGGCCCCTTCGCACCCGACCTGGCCACCGGCCAGGATCCCTACCAGCTCGACTACACCTACGACGGCATCGGCAACCTGCAGAAGGTCACCAACACCACCGCCACCGGCGCCCAGGTCAACGACTACGTCTACCCCGGCTACTCCGCCGACCAGTCGACCTACACCGCAGGCGCCGCCCACCCGCACGCTGTCACCTCGGTGAAGACCCCCGGCGGCACCGACAGCTATGACTACGACGCCGACGGCCAGATGAAGACCCGCACCGTCGCCGGCAACCAGACGACGTTCGTCTGGAACGAACTGCACCAGGTCACCGCGACCAGCGGAGCGAGCACCACCGGCTACGTCTACGACGCCACCGGCACCCTCCTGATCCGCAAGTCGTCGGACGAGAGCGTCCTTTACCTCTCGGGCCAGGAAGTCCACAAGAAGGGCAGTGAAGGCGCCAAGGCCACCCGCTACTACACCGACGGCACCGCGACCGTGGCCATGCGCACTGCGGTGGACAAGGACACCAGCAAGCTGAGCTGGATCATGTCCGACAACCAGGCGTCCACCCAGGTGACCATCGACGCCGCCACGGGCACCGCGCAGCGCCGCAAGTACCTGCCCTTCGGAGCCCAGAACGGCGGCACCTCCCTGCCCTCGGGCACGGACCGCGGCTTCCTGGGCAAGACCGAGGACGACACGACGGGCCTGTCGGTTCTGGGCGCCCGCATGTACGACGCGAAACTGGGCCGGTTCCTCAGCCCGGACCCGCTGAGCACGCCGTACGACCCGCAGAACCTCAACGCCTACTCGTACTCCGCCAACAACCCCATCGCCTACAGCGACCCCAGCGGCCTGATGCTCGACGGCGGCGGTGACTGCCGATACCAGACCGGCGGTTGCAACCCCGACCCCGGCAAATCGGCGCTCGTGGACACAGGCAGCGTGAGCAGTGGGGACGGCAACACGAACAACAGCAACGTAAGTGCCATCTATCCGGACGTATACGTCCCGAATTCATGGGACAAGGCAAAGAAGTTCCGTGACACCTTCTTCGCCATTCTCAAGGAATGGCGGGGCGGATGGCCGGGGTGGACCTACGCGGATGGCTCCATGGGTCACTTCACCCTCGACGTCGTCAAACACGAGACGTGCCTGCGAGTCGGCGGCTGCCCGGATGGCGTAGGAGGAACACTCAAGGACCTGCTGACCGGAGCTGTGGCGCTTTCCATCGAAAACGGTGAGCTGCCAAGAATCAGGGTCCCCGCAGGCTGCAAGTGCTTCCCTGCCGGCACAGCCGTCCTGATGGGCAACGGTCACACCAAGAAAATTGAGGACGTCAAGGTCGGAGACACCGTTCTGGCGACCGACCCACACACCGGAAAAACTCGCAAGAGGCAAGTGACGAAGAAGATCGTCACTGACATGGACCGGCAGTTCTCTCGTATCTCCCTGAAAGTCGGCAAGGGCAAGGAGAGTTATGTCGTAGCCACCTCGGAGCATCCGTTCTGGGTCGCATCCAAAAAGCGGTGGACAGCCGCAGGGGATCTTCGTCCCGGCATGGAGCTGCTGAGCAGTGACGGATCAACTCTGACCGTCCTGAAGGTCAGCTCGTACGCAAAGCGCCAGCGCACTTACAACCTCACGGTTGACGAGCTCCACACCTACTACGTTATGGCGGGCGGAAAGTCCATCCTCGTCCATAACTCCACATGCGCCCAGTTCGGGGCCATCCTGGCTGCCGCAGAACATGCCAATCCGCTGATTGAGAGCCTGAAGGCAACGGGCAAGCTCCCCTCGAACTACATGACCAAGGCTCAGGCGAAGGCTCTGGGGTGGGTGGAGGGGAAGGCGCTGGGGAATCATGCGCCTGGCGGACAGCTGGGCGGAGACATCTTCCAGAACTCCGACAACAAGTTGCCCCCCGCTGCAGGGCGCACCTACTACGAAGCGGATATCGGATTGGATCCGATGATGAAGCGGTCAAAGCAGCCGGGCACCCGACTCGTATACTCTGACGACGGGCTGGCGTACGTGACTCATGATCACTACGGCTCCTTCTATCAACTACCCAACTGGAAGTAGCGGGAAAATGGAGCTCGTGGTACAAGGTCGCACAATCTCTTCCGAGCGCGACTTTCATGCGGCACTCGACTCGGCACTGGATTTCGGCCCGTACTACGGATGGAACCTCGACGCTCTGTGGGATCGGCTGACGACTGACGTTGCCCGCCCGGTAGAGCTCGTATGGCGTCATTCCGATGCCAGTCGAGCGGCCATGGGGGATCTGGCCTACTCTCGCGTTCGGCAGTTGCTCCTGAAGGTTGAGCAGTGGGACGCCGAGTCCGGTTCCCCTGACCGATTTACGGTCCGGTTCGAGTAACGGATCACTTCTCCCCGTGAAGTAGATGCAAGTAGGCCCGCCACTCAAGTGGCGGGCCTACTTGTTTGCCTTCACGCAGGAAGTCGGCGCTCAACACCCGTCACACGGACAGCAGCAGTCGCACCCGTCACAGCAGCCGCCCGGACAGGAGCAGTCGCAGTACTGGCAGCAGCCATTGCGCTTCTTCCGGGACCACGGCCCCTCGTACTCCTCCGCGCAGCACATCTTGCAGGTGCAGCACAACGTCAGGAACACCCCGCAACCCGCCCAGAAGCCCCGCCGGCCCTTGGGCGGCACGGGCATCGGGGGGCCGAAGCCACCGCCTCCACCACCGAAGCCACCGGCACCGGCACCGGCACCGGCACCGGCACCGGCACCAAAGCCGCCGCCACCGGCGTACGGGTTTCCGCCGCCCGCGTACAGATCGCCGCCGCCGTACGGCCCCTGAGGCACCCCGGGCTGCGGCGTCCCGTACGGCCCCGCTCCAGCCCCGGGGCGCGGCTGATGCGCCGCGCACACGGGCACCGTCCCGAACGCCCGGTCCACCGAGCGCCCCAGCTCGTGCGCCAGCAACACGTGCACCAGCTTCCCGTCGGCGAACTCCGCCTCCCGAAGCGCCAGTCGGATGCCGTGCAGGGCGTCGTCGGCGAGGCGGCGGGCCTCGGTCAGCGAGGTCCCCGTGGCGGTGAGCGGGTTCCAGGCGCCCGACACGGCGTCAGCGTGCCTGTCCTCCACGGCGTCCAGCAGGTGCGCCAGCCGCCCGAACAGGCGGCCCGCCTCGGCGAGCGGCTCGGCGTTGCCCGGCCGCCCCGCCAGCACGGCGGTGTGCGCGAAGGCGGCCGCCGTCGCGGTCTCGGTGGGCTCGGTGACCGTCAGGATCGGCGTGCCGGGCCCGGCCAGGGTCTCCAGGCCGAGTTGCCGGTCGACGGCCTCGACGAGGACGTCCGTGTCGAAGCCGACCGCCGACCCGCCACGCGCGCCCGCCCTCCCCCAGCTCGCCGCGACCCGGCGCGCCGCAACCGCCACCGGACTCCGCCCCAGCAGCCCGTCCCCGTCGGCGACATGGTCGCGCACCTTGGCGGAGGCGAGCACCAGCGAGACCGCGGCGGACAGTCGCGCGCCCTCGCCCTGCGCGACGGAGGCGGTCCGCATCCCGCGCAGTGCGCACGGGCCGGCCGTACGCCGCCCCGCGCTCACCACACCCGCCTGAGCTTCCGTCAGAACAGAGATGAGCAACCCGTCGTAGTTCGTCACGATTCGGGCGAGCTGGCCGTGATCCCGGCGCAGCGCGAGACACAGCCCGCACAAGTGCGCCATCCACTGGGCCTTCAGGCTCTCCCCGAGCCGGTGACTGCAGGGCCTGACCATTCCGAACAAGACGATCCCCCGTACCGTGTTACGACGTTGACGTTCACCCATACGCCCCGCGCCTCACCCATCCGCCGCCGACAATCATATTTCACTCTCAGTCAGCAGCCGTAAGAGTCAGGACCCTTGGGGCACAAGGACTCTCGACGGATCGGCTGTGCACCAGTACCGTCACAAACCCCCCGCGCGGCGTCTATCCACTTGGCGCGCCGTCCGCATCATGGATGACCATAGGGATGCGCAAGCAAGAAGGACCGCTGTGAGAGGAGGCGTCCATGGGATCGGTACGCAAGGCGAGTGCGTGGCTCGGCCTCGTCGACGACAACGATGACGAGCGCTACTACGACGACGACTACACCGAGGGCACCGAGTCCGGGGACGCGTGGGTCACGGACCCCCGGGTGAAGGTGGCCACGGACACGGCCGAGGAGAGGGGCCGGCGGATCGGCACGGTCACCCCGGACAGCTTCCGGGACGCCCGCGCCCTCGGCGAGCTGTTCCGGGACGGCGTCCCGGTCATCGTGAACCTCACCGCGATGGAGCCCGCCGACGCCAAGCGCGTCGTCGACTTCGCGGCCGGGCTGACCTTCGGCCTGCGGGGCACGATCGAGCGGGTCGCCAACCGGGTGTTTCTGCTGACGCCCGCGAACACGGAGATCATCAGCGGCGAGCCGGCGGCGCGCCGCGAGGACGGCTTCTTCAACCAGAGCTGAGGCAAGGCCGCTCACCGGCCCTGCCTCGGCCCCACGACGGGGTCAGCGGAAGGCGTCGAGTCCGGTGAGCGCCTTGCCCAGCACGAGCTGGTGCATTTCGACGGTGCCCTCGTAGGTGAGCACTGACTCGAGATTGGTCGCGTGCCGCATCACGGGGTACTCGAGGGAGATCCCGTTGGCACCGAGGATCGTCCGCGCGGTACGGCAGATCTCGATGGCCTCGCGGACGTTGTTGAGCTTGCCGAAGCTGACCTGCTCGGGCCGCAGGCGGCCGGCGTCCATCCGCCGCCCCAGATGGTGGGCGAGCAGGATTCCCTTGTGCAGTTCGACCGCCATGTCGGCGAGTTTGGCCTGGGTGAGCTGGAAGCCGCCGATGGGCCGCCCGAACTGTTCCCGCGTCTTCGCGTACTCCAGGGCCGCCTCGAAGCTGCTGCGCGCCGCGCCCATGGCGCCCCAGACGATGCCGTAGCGGGCGTGCGAAAGACAGCTGAGCGGTCCGCGCAGTCCGGTGACCTCGGGGAGGACGGCGGTGGCGGGCAGCCGTACGTCGTCCAGGACGAGTTCGCTGGTCACCGAGGCGCGCAGGGACCACTTGTGCTTGATCTCGGGCGCCGAGAAGCCGGGCCGGTCGGTCGGTACGACGAAGCCGCGGATGCCGTCCTCGGTCTGCGCCCACACCACGGCCACCCCGGCCACGGACCCGTTGGTGATCCACATCTTGCGGCCGTTCAGCACCCAGTCGTCGCCGTCGCGCTTGGCGTGGGTGCGCATGGCGGCGGGGTCGGAGCCGTGGTCGGGCTCGGTGAGCCCGAAGCAGCCGATCACCTCGCCGGCGGCCATGCGGGGCAGCCACTCCTGCTTCTGCTCCTCGCTGCCGAACCGGTGGATCGCGTACATCGCGAGGGAACCCTGTACGGAGACCAGGGACCTGATGCCCGAGTCGGCCGCCTCCAGTTCCAGGCAGGCCAGGCCGTACTGCACGGCCGTGGCGCCCGCGCAGCCGTATCCGGTCAGGGACATGCCCAGGGCGCCGAGGCCGCCGAGCTCGCGCGCCAGCTCCCGGATGCCGGGCAGCTCGCCCTTCTCGTACCAGTCGGCGATGTGCGGTAGCACGCGGTCGGCCGCCCAGCTGCGGACGGTGTCCCGTACAGCCAGGTCCTCCGGCTCCAGGAGATCGTCGATCCCGAGCGGGTCGGCGGCGTCGAACGGGGGCAACTTCGCGGACATGGAACACCCTCCGGCACACTGAGGCACGGTGAAAACTAGCAACGCTAGTTACGCTGTGCAGCCGACGTTACGGTGCAGTGTCCCGCACGTCCAGAGCCGCCACGGCGACCCTAGGCTTCTCGGCCTCCCTCGGGGACGGCAGCTCCACCTCGGCGGACTCCTCCCCGCACTGCATGACCCGGGGCAGCCGCAGCGCCATCACCGCGCCCAGCAGCAACAGGCCCGCGCTCACCAGCAGCGTCACGTGCAGCCCGTGCACGAAGGAGTCCCGCGCCGCCCGGCGCAGCGCCGCCCCGGCGGAACCGCCGAGGCGGCCGGCGACCTCGTAGGCCTCGCCGAGCGAGTGGCCCGCGGCGTCCGAAGCGTGCGGGGGGACGCCCGGCACCGATGCGAGACCGGGCGCGTAGGCCGCGTTCATCACGCTGCCGAGCAGCGCGATCCCGATCCCGGCGCCGAGCTGGTACGACGTCTCGCCGATCGCCGCGGCCCCGCCGGCCTGCTCGGCCGGGGCCTCGCTCAGCATCGACTCGTACGCCCCGAAGAGCGTGGTCTCCAGGCCGAAGCCGAGCAGCACGAAGCCGAACAGGAGCAGGCCCGCTTTGTCGGTGCCGCCCATCGCCGTCAGCGTCACGACCGCCGCGGCGGTGAGGCAGAAGCCGAAGCACACCATCCGGCGCGGTCCGAAGCGGCGCAGCATCCGCGCGCCCGCGAGACCCGCCGCCATCGCCGCGATGGTCAGGGGCAGCAGTCTCAGACCCGTCTGCAGCGGTGACAGGCCGAGCACCAGCTGCAGATACTGGGCCGCGATCAGCTCCAGGCCCACCAGCGCGAGCATCGCCAGCACGATGCAGCCCACCGACGTGCTGAACGCCGGCCGCCGGAACATCCGCAGATCCACCAGCGGATGCGGGCGCCGGCCCTGCCGTCGTACGAAGAAGAAGAGCAGCACCGCGCCCGCCAGCAACGGCACCAGGGTGATCGGGCTCGCCACCGGCTCGCCACCGCCGAGCCGCTTCACGCCGAACACGACGCCGAACAGGCCGACCGCCGCCATCAGCGCGCCGACCACGTCCCACGGGCCGGTGCCGTCGCCGCGCGACTCGGGCAGCAGCATCCGCCCGACCGGCAGGCTGACGAGCATCAGCGGGATGTTGACCAGGAAGACCGCGCCCCACCAGAAGTGCTCCAGCAGAAAGCCGCCGAGCAGGGGACCGACCGCGGCGCCGACCGCCGCGACCGCGCTCCATATACCGATGGCCAGTGCGCGTTCGCGCCGGTCCGGGAAGACCTGCCGGAGGATCGACAGGGTCGCGGGCATGATCATCGCGCCGCCGACGCCCAGCAGCGCCCGGGCGAGGATCAGCGTCTCGGCGGTCCCGGCGAAGGCGGCCACGGCGGAGGCGACGCCGAACAGGGCGTAGCCGAGGAGCAGAATGCGCCTGCGGCCGACCCGGTCGCCCAGCGTGCCGAACAGGATCAGCAGGGAGGCGCACACCAGCGGGTAGACGTCGACGATCCAGAGCAGTTCTATCGCGCCGGGCTTGAGGTCCTCGGTGACGGCGGGGACCGCCACGTGCAGCACGGTCGCGTCGAGGGTGACCAGCAGCAGGCTGACGCAGAGGACGACCAGGACGACCCAGCGGTTGGCACCGGCCCCGGTCGCCCGACGGCGCGGCCGTACGGCAGCCGTGGTCGTCCCGGACATGTACGTACCTCCCAGATGGTCCCTCGTGTGCGGCGGATCGGAGGGGTGGGGACTCCCCGTCGTACGGCCGGAGAGGAGCGGTGTCTCCGGCCTGCGCAATCCCACGCGGGTGACTCGTCAGCGTACGCGAGTTCGCTGCGGGCACGCGTGGCGGACCTCTCACACGCAGGACCGAACCCGTGTGGCGTACGCCACCCCGCCCGCCCGCAGGCCCCGGCGGGAGGTCCGGTTCCCCGTCCGGTCGATAATCGAGCCCGTGACCGATCTTGAAGCGCGCGTGCCCTCCTCACGCGCCCCACTCCTGCGCCGGGCGGCTCCGGCCCTGCTCGGGTACGCGGCCGTGCGTGCCCTGGGCCTGGTCGCGCTGGCCGTGTGGAGCGCGGCGCGCGGCAAGAGCGCGTACACACTGCTCACCGCGCGCTGGGACTCCCTCTGGTACACGCGGGTCGCCGAGCTGGGCTACGGCTACCAGGTGCGGCTGCCGAACGGCGACGTCCACTCCAATCTGGCGTTCTTCCCGCTGCTGCCCTGGCTGGAGCGGCTGCTGCACGCGCTCACGCCGCTGTCGTACGCGGACGCCGGCTTCGTCGTCGCCCTGCTCGCCTCGCTCACGGCGGCCTGCGGGATCTTCGCGGTGGCGGAGTGGGTGTACGGGCCCCGGGTCGGCGTCTGCGTGGTGCTGGTGTGGGCGGTGCTGCCGGTCGGGATCGTGCAGTCGATGGCGTACAGCGAGTCCCTGTTCACGGCGCTGGCCGCCTGGTCGCTGTACGCGGTGCTGACCGGTCGGTGGGTGAGCGCGGGCGCGCTGGCGGCGCTGGCCGGGCTGACCCGGCCGGTAGGGCTCGCAGTGGTCGCGGCGGTGTGGGTGGCAGGCATGCTCTCGTTCGTGCGGGACCGAAGCGCACGACGCGCGCACAGCGCGCACAACGGCGAACACGCCCATTCCCCTCTTACGGGCGCGCGTTCCTCCCCTACGGACACGCGCTCCTCTGTTATGGGCGCGCGCGACACGACACGCGCCCCCGCTCTCACCACCAGCGCATCCGTCTGGCGGCGCGCCCTCGGCATGGCTCTCGCGCCCCTGGGCGCCGCCGGCTATGTCCTCTGGGTCGGTCACCGCACCGGCAAGGGTCCGCTCGGTTATCTCGACGTGCAGGCCGGCTGGCGCAACGGGTTCGACGGCGGGTACGCGTTCGCACGCTTCGTGGCCGACAAGTTCACGTCATTTCCGTCGGCCCTCGCCGGTGCGGGCCTGATCGTCGGAGTCGCGCTGCTGATCTGGCTCTATGTGACCGGTGTACGCCAGCGCCAGCCAGTGGCACTGCTCGTGTACACGGGTGTCGTCCTGACCCTCGCCCTGTGCGCGTCGAGTTACTTCGGGTCGAAACCGCGGCTGCTGATGCCGGCCTTCCCGGTGCTGTTCCCGCCGGCGCGTGCCCTGGCCGGGCTGCGCGCCTCCAGAGCGGTGCTGGTCACGGCGGGTGTGGCGGTGGCGACGGCGGTCTACGGCGCCTTCTGGCTGAACGGCTCCGGCCCTCCATGATCAACTCCGGTCGTCCGATGAGCACCCTCTGAATTCCATCCCATGATTCGGTGAACGAATTCATAAGTGCCCTAAAACGAGCCGCCCGGCATGATCAAAGGAAATGCAGGAAGCAGGCTCGCGAGATTGCGGAATCCCAGGAATTCGGAGCCCTCCTGAGAGGTTTCCCACATCACATCGTCATCACAAAGCCGCTGTTTCGACCGGGAACAGAGCTCACTCGCTGTAACGTCGATTGGGTGCGTACCGAACGAAACCTCACCCGGAGTCTGGACCGGGTGTTCGCCAGGCTGGACCGTGAGCCGGAACGACCGGCTCACATCGATGTGCCGAGGATGAGCCGGCACCGGGTCGTGCTGTTCACTGCGACCCTCGCCTTTTACCTGGCGATCGTCTGGGCCGTGGTGATCACCTCCTGGCTGGTCCGGCTCGACTGGCAGGTCATGTTCTTCCGGCCCTACCAGCAGTGGCCGGAGATCCACGCCTTCCTCGACTACTACGTCGTGCTCGGCCAGCGCGGCCCCACCGCCGTGATGGTCGCGGCCTGGCTCGGCTGGCGCTCCTGGCGGCAGCACACGCTCCGCCCGCTGCTGACCCTGGCCGCCTCGCTGCTCCTGCTGAACATCACGGTGGGCGCCGCCAAGATCGGCATGGGGCGGCTCGGTCCGCACTACGCGACCGTGATCGGCTCGAACGAGATGGGTCTGGGCGGCGATATATTCCCCAGCGGCCACACCGCCAACGCGGTGGTGACCTGGGGAATCCTGGCATATCTGGCCTCCTCCCCGAGAGCGCGCCGCTGGCTGTCCGCGCTCTCCGCGGTCACCTCGCTCGGCGTCGGCCTCACCACCGTCTACCTCGGTACGCACTGGCTGAGCGACGTGCTGCTGGGCTGGGCCGCCGGCCTGCTGATCCTGCTCGCCCTGCCCTGGTTCGAGCCACTGATCACCAGGGCCGAGACCGTGCTCTTCGACCTGCGCGACCGCTGGCGTTCCCGCCGCGGCCGTACGGTGCCCGCCCCGGCCGCCCCGGTCACGCCCGCTCCGGTGCTGCTCAAACCGCGTGCGGCAGCCCCCGAGCCCGTTCCGGCGCGCGAGCCGGTGTCGTCGGCGCGCGGCTCCCGGGCCCCGATCCATCTGGCCCCGGGACCGCACACGGCCCGCTCGGAGCGCACCCCGGTCACCCCGGCGGGCAGCCGTCGCCCGCCGCATGCCGACCGGGTGCCGCATGCCGACCGCCTGCCGCACTCCGACCGGCTGCCGCACGCCGACCGGCTGCCGCGCGGCACCGCCCCGCAGGCCCGTCCCCTGACGGGCGGCTGACGCTCCGCCACGGCGGCGGGGCCCGGTACGCACAGCCCGCCCCGCCATGACGAAGGCCCCGCCTCCCCCTTCCGGGAGCGGGGCCTTCGTCGTCCGTGCGAGGAGTCTCAGCCCTTCCAGGCGCGGGTCACCCGGCCGTCCCGAACCTCGAAGTTGAGCCGCCCCACCCGGTACTCCATGGTGATGATCGTGCCCGGCGGCAGCGACCGTACCGTCGACCAGCCGCGCTCCCGAGCGAGCCGCTCGGCGCGCGCGGCGTCGAGGCCGACGTACCCGTCCGGACTGTCCTGGGGCTCCGCTGGCGGAGTGGGAATCGGTGCCATGCGGCCACGCTAGGCCGCATCGGTCGGCGACGGAAGCCGGAGCCCGGCGCCCGCGCCACGCGTTCCCCTCCGGTCACACTTCTGTCACAGGTTCCCGACACTCGTTTCCGTCGAACTCCCTCGCACGTATGGGCGTTTCCGTACCGCCCGCCGAGGTAATCGAACAGAATTCCCGCGTGTCGGAGCGCGCCTTCGAATTGCCCCCGGGAATACCGCGCAGTGGGGATCGGGACGGGTCCGGAGCGTGATTCCCCGCGGAATCCGGCGCCATGCCGGGAGAGCTGACGCCGCATAGGAAATTCACGGATTCGGCACACGACCGCCGTACGTCCCCCGGCCCCGGGCCAGGGCGGCATCGAGCCGGTCCCGCGCCGCCTCGATGGTCTCGATCAGCTCGGCGGGCTCCAGCACCTCGAAGGGGACACCCGTCATCATCAGGTGAATGACCATCACGTCCAGGTTCGGCGCCCCGCTGCGCAGGATGCAGGCGTCCTCGCCGTCGGCCTCCAGCGTCCCCGCGGACGGCGAGATCCGCTCGGCGGCCTCGTGCAGCGGCACCAGCAGCCGCACGGCGGACTGCATGGCGTACACGCTGGTGGAGACGCCCTTCGACACATAGGCGGCCAGATCCTCGGCGGGCGGCTCGCGCGGGGTGAAACGCGGGCCGTGCGGCGGCTTCGGCGTGATGCGGTCGACGCGGAAGGTCCGCCAGTCCTCCCGGCCCACGTCCCAGGCGACCAGATACCAGCGCCGCTCGGTGCACACCAGTCGGTACGGTTCGACGGTACGGCGACTGGCGGCGCCCTCATGGCTGTGGTACTCGAAGCGCAGCCGCTCGGCGTCCCGGCACAGGTGGGCGAGTTCGGCGAGCACGGCCGGGTCGACGGCGGAGGGCTGTGCGCCCCGCAGCATCGGCACGGTGAACGCGTTGAGGGCGCCCACCCGGCGGCGCAGCCGGTCCGGCAGCACCTGTTCCAGCTTGGCGAGGGCGCGTACGGATGTCTCGCCGATGCCCTCGATGCCCTGTCCCGCGGCGGTGCGCAGCCCGACGGCCACGGCGACGGCCTCGTCGTCGTCCAGCAGCAGCGGGGGCAGTTCGGCGCCCGCACCCAGCTGGTAGCCGCCCCCGGTGCCGGGGCTGGCGTTGACCGGGTAGCCCAGCTCGCGCAGCCGGTCCACGTCCCGGCGGACCGTGCGCGCGGTGACGCCGAGCCGCTCGGCAAGTTCGGCGCCGGACCACTCGCGGTGCGCCTGGAGCAGCGAGAGAAGGCGCAGCAGTCGTGCTGAGGTCTCCAACATGGGGCCGAGTCTTCCAGCCGATGCGGACAGCCGCTGTCCTCATCCAGGACAGCGGCTGCATCCGTCAGGCGGCCGGCGCCCGTCGCACGCTCAGAGCGCGAGCCGCTGGCCGGGCACGATCAGGTCGGGGTCGTCGCCGATGACCTTCTTGTTGGCGGCGTAGATCCGCTGCCAACTGGTCCCGTGCCGGGCGGCGATGACACTCAGGGTGTCGCCCTCGCGGACGGTGTAGTCGCCACGGGAGGCACTGCGGTCGGTGTGCCCCGCCGGGCGCTGCGGCGCCTTCGCCGGCGCGGACTTCGTCGTCACGCTGCCCTTCGAAGCGGTCGCACCCGAGGACGCCGTTGTACCCGGGGACGCGTGGGCCGGTGCCGCGCCGGAGGCTCCGGCCCGGGCCGAGCAGACCGGCCAGGCGCCCCAGCCCTGGGCGTGCTGGACCTTGGTGGCGACGGCGATCTGCGCGCTCCTGGAGGCCTGGTCGGCCGTCGGGGCGTAGGCGGTGCCGCCGTACGCGCGCCAGGTGCCGGCGGAGAACTGGAGCCCGCCGTAGTAGCCGTTGCCGGTGTTGATGTGCCAGTTGCCACCGCTCTCGCACTGGGCGATGCGGTCCCACACTCCGTTGTCCGCCGCGGCGGCGTTGCCGGTCGCGGCCAGCAGCCCCAGGGGGGCCAGCAGCGCCGCCCCGGCGAGGGCGGCCGTCGTACGGCCCTTGCGGGCGCTGTCGTGACGAGCGGTGGTGCGGGTGGTATCGGCACACTCGGACATGTAATTCCCTCTCCACGAACCCGGGCTCCCCCAGGGCGGAGCACGACTCCCCGCGCAGGACCGCGGTTCCTCGCGCCGCCCCGTCCGCCGCGACCGGTGCCTTGATCGTGCTCTGTCCGGTGCCGGCCGGCGGACGTACCCGAGCGGTGCTAGTTGCACACGGCGGAGGAATGTAGGGAGAACGGGCAGTCGATATCAACCAACTCCTTGTCATTCCAGGCCAGTTCGCCGTTACCTCGGGTATCAGCGATTTCCGGCCAGCCATTTAATCCGCCGATTTCCTGATATTTCGACCACTCGTTGAGGCGACATGTGACCCACTTCACCCGTTCAAGTTCCTTGACTGCACGCGAAGTTGACGGTGAGTGGCCGGTTCCGCACCAGACGTGACACTGTGCGGTGGATGGTTCGATTCCGTTCCCCTCGGGGCGTGACCACCACCACAGGACACCCGTTGTCTTCTTCATGAGCCCGGAACCCCGGGGCTCATGGGCCGGGAGCCACCCGGCCGACCCAGCACCGCATCCCGAGGGAGCCACCGTGCCGCGCATGCTCGACGTCAGTGACGCCGTACGCGCCGAGATCGGCGACGAAGAAGCCGACCGGCTGCTCGCCGGAGAGAACGCCCCGGGCAGTTACGACTGCACGTCCTGCCGCACCCCGGGCGACTCCGATCAGGAGCGCACCAGCACCGTTCTGTTCGTCGGCGACGAGACCGCCGTCCTCGCCTTCGCCCACGCCGGCTGCCTGCCCTCGCAGGTCGTCCAGGTCACCGAGGAGCAGCTGCAGGGCGCCGTCCGCTCGATCGGTGGCAGCGCGGGCGGCGAGAACAGGGCCGCCACCGAGCAGGCCGTGCTCGGCGTGACCAGCGGACTCGTGCTGATCGAGGGCGAGTTGCACCCCGCGCTCGTCGTCGAGCCGACCGCGCCGATCGTGCGTCCCGGCTCCACCGCGGTCGGCGACGACTTCCTCCCGCTGCTCATCGAGCAGGGCTTCATGCCGCTGACCGAGCTGACGACCGTGCCGCCGGTGCTGCACGGCTGGTCGGTGCTGCTCGCCATGGGCCAGCTGCACGCCGTGCTCCAGCCGGGTACGAACGGCGGGCAGCCGGTGGCCTGGTGGCAGGCGCATCAGCCGCTGCAGGTGACGGACAGCTGGCGCGCTGCCGCCAACAAGCACCAGCAGGTGCTGATGTTCGCGGCGCCGGTGGGGTCGATCGGGCGGCAGCCTCGGGAGGATCTGCTGCGGGAGGCGCTGGACAAGGCGGCGGCGATCGGAAAGCTGGTGGCGGCGGCGCTGCCTCTTGCAGGCACGTGAGAGTCGGCTGAGGGGCGGGGAGCTGCGGCGCATTCGCGGGTGCGGGTGCGTCGCGGCTTCCCGCACCCCTGTTTGTCCGACCGCATCCCTTTAAAGTTCCGGTCGTTTGGACATACGTGCACGCATACGACACTCCCCCGCCCCGCCGGTCCGGCTTCTCCTCCATCCCCTTCGCGCGGGCGGGGCAGGAGGTCGTGAGCAGCCCATCGGCCACGCCGATCTACGACTCGCTCTACGCGGAGTGGGTCAAGACCTTCCGTACGCTGCCGGGTGACCGCAGCGGCGAGGAGAACCTGGGCTTCACGGCCTTCGGGAACATCCCGCACAGCACGGGCTCGTACGGCGGACACCGGCCGGGGTCGTTCAGCAGTTCGTACAGCGCCTACAGCGCGGGGGCCTACAGCGCGCGGCAGCAGTCGCAGTGGCAGCGCATCGGCACCCTCGGGCGGCAGCAGGACACCGGGATGCACCACGTTCCGGCGGGGCTGCCACCGGCTCCGCGTCGGGGCGCGTGACATGGTGAAGGGCGGCCCCGGACACCCGGGCCGCCCTTCGCCGTACCGCCGTATGCCTGCTACTTCTTCTTCGTGCCGCGCTTCTCGCGCACCCGCACGGAGATGTGGATCGGCGTGCCCTCGAAGCCGAACTCCTCGCGCAGGCGGCGCTCGATGAAGCGCCGGTAGCCCGCCTCGATGAAGCCGGAGGCGAAGAGGACGAACCGCGGGGGCTTGGTGCCGGCCTGGGTGCCGAACAGGATGCGCGGCTGCTTGCCGCCCCGGACCGGGTGCGGGTGGGCCGCGACCAGCTCGCCGAGGAAGGCGTTCAGCCGGCCGGTGGGCACGCGGGTCTCCCAGCCGTCGAGCGCCGTCTCGATGGCCGGGACCAGCTTCTCCATGTGCCGGCCGGTGCGGGCCGAGACGTTGACGCGGGGTGCCCAGGCGACCTGGCCCAGCTCGGTCTCGATCTCCCGCTCCAGGTAGTAGCGGCGCTCCTCGTCGAGGGTGTCCCACTTGTTGAAGGCGAGGACGACCGCGCGGCCGGCCTCCACGGCCATGGTGACGATGCGCTGGTCCTGGACCGAGATGTTCTCGGACGCGTCGATCAGGATGACGGCCAGCTCGGCCTTCTCGACGGCGGCCGCGGTGCGCAGCGAGGCGTAGTAGTCGGCGCCCTGCTGGAGATGAACGCGCTTGCGGATGCCTGCCGTGTCGACGAACTTCCAGGTCACGCCACCCAGTTCGATCAGCTCGTCGACCGGGTCGCGGGTGGTGCCCGCCAGCTCGTTGACGACGACACGCTCCTCGCCGGCCACCTTGTTCAGCAGCGAGGACTTGCCGACGTTCGGGCGGCCGATCAGCGCGATCCGGCGCGGGCCGCCGACGGCGGTGCCGAAGCTCTGCTCGGGCGCCTCCGGCAGCGCCTCCAGGACGGCGTCCAGCATGTCGCCGGTGCCACGGCCGTGCAGGGCCGAGACGGGGTGCGGCTCGCCCAGGCCCAGCGACCACAGGTAGGAGGCGTCGGCCTCGCCGCTCGGACCGTCGACCTTGTTGGCGCACAGCACCACGGGCTTGCCTGCCTTGCGCAGCAGACGCACGACCGCTTCGTCGGTGTCGGTGGCGCCGACCTTGGCGTCCACGACGAAGACGACCGCGTCGGCCGCCTCGATCGCGTACTCGGCCTGGGCGGCCACGGAGGCGTCGATGCCGAGGACGTCCTGCTCCCAGCCGCCGGTGTCGACGACCTTGAAGCGGCGGCCCGCCCACTCGGCCTCGTAGGTGACACGGTCGCGGGTGACGCCCGGCTTGTCCTCGACGACGGCCTCGCGGCGGCCGATGATCCGGTTCACCAGGGTCGACTTGCCGACGTTGGGGCGGCCGACGACGGCGAGCACGGGCAGCGGGCCGTGGCCCGCCGCCTCGATGGCGCCCTCGACGTCCTCGATGTCGAAGCCCTCTTCGGCGGCGAGCTCCATGAACTCCGCGTACTCGGCATCGCCGAGCGCCCCGTGCTCGTACGCGTGCTCGGCCGAGCCGTCGGGCTGGATCTGGTCGTTCATGAAGTCCGTACCTCGTCGTTCATCGTGGTGATCGGTGGAACGACCCGTTATGGGCTGATCCACTACTCAAGTGTCGCCTAGCGCCCGGTCAGGCGCCTGGCGTTTTCCAGGTGGCTGGTGAGCTGCTTCTGGATGCGCTCGGTCGCCTCGTCCAGCGCCCTGCGCGTACGCCGTCCGCTGCCGTCGCCGGCCTCGAACGGATCGCCGAAGATGACGTCGACGCGGGAGCGCAGCGGAGGCAGCCCCTTTATCAACCGTCCCGGCTTCTCCGAGCTTCCCATGACCGCCACGGGCACGATCGGTGCCCCGCTGCGGACCGCGAAGTAGGCGAGCCCGGCTCGCAGGGAGGCGAAGTCGCCCTCGCCCCGGGTGCCCTCCGGAAAGATGCCGAGCACTCCCCCGTTGTCCAGGATCCCGAGGGCGTCGGTGATCGCCGTGCGGTCGGCGGACGCGCGGTCCACCTTCAGCTGGCCGATACCGGTCAGGAACGGGCCCAGCGGGCCGACGAACGCCTCCTTCTTGATCAGGAAGTGCGTCGGCCGGGGCGCCACACCCATGACCATGGGGCCGTCGATGTTGTGGGAGTGGTTCACGGCCAGGATCGCCGGGCCGGTCGCAGGCACCCTCCAGGCGCCCAGCACCCGCGGCTTCCACAGCCCGTGCATCAGGCCGACACCGATGCGCCGCCCGACCTCGGCGCCCCGCTCGGACGGAACGCTCACTTCCCGGCCCGCTTCTCCTCGACCAGGGTGACGACGCACTCGATGACCTGGGTGAGAGTCAGTTCGGTGGTGTCCACCTCGACCGCGTCGCCGGCCTTGGCGAGCGGCGAGGTCTTGCGGCTGGAGTCGGCCGCGTCCCGCTTGATCAGCGCCTCGCGGGTGGCGTGGACGTCGGCGCCCTTCAGCTCGCCGCTGCGGCGGGCCGCGCGGGCCTCCGGGGAGGCGGTGAGGAAGATCTTCAGGTCGGCGTCGGGCAGCACGGTCGTACCGATGTCACGGCCCTCGACCACGATGCCCAGCTCCGCGCCGGTGGCCAGCGAGCGCTGCAGCTCGGTGATCCGGGAGCGCACCTCGGGCACCGCGCTGACTGCGCTGACCTTGGAGGTGACCTCCTGGGTGCGGATCGGGCCGGCCACGTCGACGCCGTCGACCGTGATGGTCGGGCCGGCCGGGTCGGTGCCGGAGATGATCTCCGGCTTGCCGGCGACGGCCGCGATCGCGGTCGGGTCCTCCAGGTCGATGCCGTTGTTCACCATCCACCAGGTGATCGCCCGGTACTGGGCGCCGGTGTCCAGGTAGCTCAGGCCGAGCTGCGCGGCCACGGCCTTCGACGTGCTCGACTTGCCCGTGCCGGAGGGACCGTCGATCGCAACGATCACGGGCTGGGCGGTCGGGGCGCCGTTTTCCACGGGGGGACACCTTCCTGGTGCGGTGCGGGGAGCGGGGTGCGGGGAGCGAGAGCGCCCTGCACAAGGTTACTGGGTACGGGTCACTCGTCCGGACGCGCGCGTCCCGGACGGGATCCGGCCCAGGACGGCAGCACCGGCAGCGGGCGGCTACGGCCGCAGCGCCCAGCCCCTCTCCCGCAGCGCAGCCGTCAGCACGGGTACCGCCTTCGGCTCCACCATCAGCTGGACGAGACCCGCCTGCTGCCCGGTCGCATGCTCGATGCGGACATCCTCGACGTTGATCCCGGCCCGTCCCGCATCGGCGAAGATCCGGGCCAGCTGCCCCGGCTGGTCGTCGATCAGCACGGCCACGACCTCGTAGACCCGCGGGGCGGACCCGTGCTTGCCGGGCACCCGCACCTGGCCCGCGTTCCCGCGCCGCAGTACGTCCTCGATGCCCTGGCTGCCCTCGCGCCGCTTGTCCTCGTCGGAGGACTGCAGGGCGCGCAGGGCGGTCACGGTCTCGTCCAGGTCGGCGGAGACGTCCGCGAGGAGGTCGGCGACCGGGCCGGGATTGGCGGAGAGGATGTCGATCCACATCCGGGGGTCGGAGGCGGCGATCCGGGTCACGTCCCGGATGCCCTGCCCGCACAGCCGTACGGCGGCCTCCTCGGCGTGCTCCAGGCGTGCGGCGACCATGCTGGAGACCAGGTGGGGCATGTGCGAGACGAGGGCGACGGCCCGGTCGTGGGCGTCGGCGTCCATGACCACCGGAACGGCCCGGCAGAGCGAGACCAGCTCCAGGGCGAGGTTCAGCACCTCGGTGTCGGTGTCCCGGGTCGGGGTGAGCACCCAGGGGCGCCCCTCGAAGAGGTCGGCGGTGGCGGCCAGCGGGCCGGACTTCTCCCGGCCCGACATGGGGTGGGTGCCGATGTAGGCGGACAGGTCCAGGCCGCGGGCCTCCAGCTCGCGGCGCGGTCCGCCCTTGACGCTGGCCACGTCGACGTAGCCGCGGGCCACTCCCCGGGCCATCGCTTCGGCCAGGACGGCGGCCACGTGGGCGGGCGGGGCGGCGACGACCGCGAGGTCCACCGGGCCGGCGGGGCGCTCGTCGGTGCCGGCACCGAGCGCGGCCGCCGTACGGGCCTGCTCGGGGTCGTGGTCGTCGAGGTGGACGGTGACGCCCCGCTGGGCGAGGGCGAGCGCGGCGGAGGTGCCGATGAGCCCGGTGCCGATGACGAGTGCGGTCCTCACTGGGCGATGTCCTTGCGCAGGGCGGCGGCGGCGCCGAGGTAGACGTGGGCGATGTCGGCGCGGGGCGTGTCCGACTCGATGTGCGCGAGCACCCGGACGACCCGGGGCATGGCGCCCTCGATGTCCAGCTCCTGGGCGCAGATCAGGGGTACATCGGCGAAGTCGGTGCCGAGCTTGCGGGCGGCGGCTGCCGGGAAGTCGCTGTGCAGGTCGGGAGTGGCCGTGAACCAGATGCTGATCAGGTCGTCGGCGGTGAGTCCGTTCCGCTCCAGGATCGCGGCGAGCAGGGCGCCCACCTGCTCGTCCATGTGACCGGCCTCGTCCCGCTCCAGTTGGACGGCCCCCCGGACCGCTCGTACCGCCACGGCTCTGCTCCTCGCTGACATGCGTATCGGGTCTTGGTCGTCCAGCGTAGTCAGACCCCGCCGGCCGGGCGCGCGGCGCCCGCCCGCTGAGACGGAGGGCCGGCCCGGTGAAGGCCGTCCTGCGACCCCTTCGCTTCCTTCGAATCGGACCCTCTTAATGTAAATATGTCGCGAATTGACGCTTTCTTCCCATCAATGTCCGGAGTGACGACATGACCTACAGCACGACGCGACGCACGGCTCTCGCCACGGGCGCGGCGGCGCTCGCCGCCGGATGCGGCGGCACGAACAGCGGGAGCTCCACGCCGTCCGAGAGCCCCTCGCCGTCGAAGGACTCCGCGCCGCCCGGCAACGCCTCGGCGTCCGGCAACGCCTCGGCGTCCGGCAGCGCCTCGGCGTCCGGCAGCCCGGGGCTGGCGATGACCAGCGAGATCCCGGTGGGCGGCGGCAAGGTCTTCAAGGAGCAGAAGATCGTGGTCACCCAGCCGGAGAAGGGCGCGTTCAAGGCCTTCTCGGCGATCTGCACGCATCAGGGGTGCACGGTGAACCGGGTGGCGGACGGCACCATCGACTGCCCGTGTCACGGCAGCAAGTACCACATCGCCGACGGCTCGGTGGCGCACGGCCCCGCGATCAGGCCGCTGCCCGCCGAGACGATCAAGGTGGAGGGAAATTCGATCCGCCTGGCGTGAGCGGCCCGCGTACGCTCCCGGCATGCAGCCCGCGAACCCGGAGAACGCAGTGGACCTCGTACGCGACCACACGGTCTACGCCTGCATCATGGGTTCGCGGGCCTTCGGGCTGGCCACGCAGACCAGCGACACCGACCGCAGGGGCGTCTTCGTCGCCCCCACCCCCCTGTTCTGGCGGTTCGAGAAGCCGCCGACGCATGTGGAGGGGCCGGGCGAGGAGCAGTTCTCCTGGGAGCTGGAGCGGTTCTGCGAGCTGGCGCTGCGCGGCAACCCGAACATCCTGGAGTGCCTGCACTCCCCGCTGGTGGAGCGGGTGGACGACACCGGGCGCGAGCTGCTGTCCCTGCGCGGAGCCTTCCTCTCCCGGCAGGTCTACGACACCTTCACCCGCTACGCCCTCGGGCAGCGCCGCAAGCTGGACGCCGACGTCCGCACGACGGGCGCCCCGCGCTGGAAGCACGCGATGCACCTGCTGCGCCTGCTGATGTGCGCCCGTGACCTGCTGCGCACCGGCGAGCTGCGGATCGATGTCGGCGACCGGCGCGAGCCGCTGCTGGCGGTGAAGCGGGGCGAGGTCCCCTGGGCGGAGGTCGAGGCGCGGATGGTCCGTCTCGCGGCCGAGACCGAGGCGGCCCTGCACGGCACGCCGCTGCCGCCGGAACCGGACCACGCGCGCGTGGCCGACTTCCTGTACCGGGTCCGCCGCGCGTCAGCCTGCCTGCCGGACACGGACCACGAAGTCGTGCAGGGCGTCGTACGCGCTGGGCGCGTCGGGCAGGGCTGAGGCGGCCTGCGCCTCGTCGAGCACGGCGTGCAGCCGCTCCACGTCGGCCTCCACGCGCGCGTACTCGATGTCCGCGGGGCCGTGCTCGTGCTCGGCCTTGGCGGCTATCAGCTCGGGCAGATAGCCGGGCGCGTCCACCTGTTCCAGGAGCGTGGGCAGATGGGCCTGGACCTCGCCGCTGCGCATCAGATGGATGCCGGTGAGCAGCACGCGGAACGTGTAGAGCAGCGGCTTGAGTTCGCCGGTCTTCTCGAACAGGCGCACCTGGGTGACCGCGAACCCGCGGTAGTGGTGGGCGTGGTGGCTGGTGAGGACGCCCGGCACGAGGGCGGTCAGCTCGCGGTGCGCGTCGGTGGTGTGCGCGACCAGCGGTGACAGCAGCTGCTCCAGCACATAGCCGTTGCGTCGGAGCATCAGCCGGGCGAACTTGCGCACGTCGTGGGTGACGAGGTCCATCTCCACGCCGAACCGCACCCAGGCCTTCGACCGCGTCTCCTCCGGCTCGTGCAGCCCGACCAGGTCGGCGGCGGGCAGCAGGTGGGCGCCGCGCAGGTCCAGGTCGGAGTCCTGGGACGGGAAGCCGTACAGGTGGGCTCCGGAGACGGTCGCGAACAGCAGCGGGTCGGGCTGCTCGGCGATCACCGGCGTCAGGTCCATGTCGAGGTCATCGATCATGGGCCTAAGCGTCCCAGAGCGCTCCCAGGGCCAACAGGTCGCCCCGGTACTCGATCCGGTCGGCCCACTCGGTGGGCCAGGCGTCGGCGCCCAGCCAGGCGCCCGCGAAGGCACCGGTGAGGCAGGCGATCGAGTCCGAGTCGCCCGAGGAGCAGGCGGCCCGGCGCAGGGCGGTGACGGGCTCGTCGGGGAAGAGCAGGAAACACAGCAGCCCGGTGGCGAGGGCCTCTTCGGCGATCCAGCCCGCTCCGGTGGCCAGGCACGGGTCGGTCTCCGGGGAGACGCTGCGCACGGCCTCCTGGAGCCGGCCGAGGATCTCCAGGCACTCGTCCCAGCCGCGCGCGATGAAGTGCTCGGGGCTGGGGTCCTGGGAGCGGGTCCACAGATCGCCGAGCCAGGTGTGGTCGTAGCGGGTGCGGTGGTCGTAGGCGTACGAGCGCAGCTGTCCGACGAGTCCGGCCGGATCGGTGCCCTTGGCGAGCAGGTGGACCGCACGGGCGGTCAGGTCGGAGGCGGCCAGTGCGGTGGGGTGTCCGTGGGTGAGCGCGGCCTGCAACTGGGCCGCGCCGGCGCGCTGTTCGTCGCTCAGGCCTGGGGCGAGACCGATGGGGGCGACGCGCATGTTGGCGCCGCAGCCCTTGGAGCCGATCTGGCTGGCCTCCTGCCAGGGCCGGCCCTCCTCCTTCAGCAGGCTGCACGCGGTCAGGCAGGTGCGGCCGGGGGCACGGTTGTTCTCCGGCGACTGGTACCAGTTCACGAACTCCTCGCGCAGCGGCCGCTCCAGCCGCTTGGGCGCCAGAAGCCCCCGGTCCATGGCCGTCCGGAGCCCGCGCCCGAAGGCGAGGGTCATCTGCGTGTCGTCGGAGACGAAGGCGCTCCGGGGCAGCTCCATCTCCCGCCAGGGCCCGCACTTGGCGAGGATCGAGGGCACGTCGTTGAACTCGGTCGGGAAGCCGAGGGCGTCCCCGAGGGCGAGTCCGGTCAGGGATCCGGTGGCGGCGCGCTTGCTCGGGTGGAAGGTGGTCATGCGGGGCGTCCTTCCCGGGACGGTCGGAGCAGGGGCGGGTGCAGGGCGGTGGCGGTGCCCGCGCGGTAGAGGGCGGCCGGCTTGCCGCGGCCGCCGGTCAGCCGGGCGGCGCCGGGGACGGGTTCGACGAATCCGGGCGTGGCGAGCACCTTGCGGCGGAAGTTGGGCCGGTCCAGGGCCGTGCCCCACACCGTCTCGTAGACCTGCTGGAGCTCGCCGAGGGTGAACCGGGGCGGGCAGAAGGCGGTGGCGACTCGGCTGTTCTCCAGCTGGGTGCCGATCCTCTCGTGGGCGTCGGCGAGGATCCGGTCGTGGTCGAAGGCGAGCGGCCGTGCGGGGTCGTGGGGCAGCCAGCGGGCCTGGGCGGCGTCACCGCCGCCACGCGGCTCGGGGGGCTCGGGCAGCAGGGCCGTGAAGGCGACCGACACGACCCGCATCCGGGGGTCGCGGCCCGGCTCGCTGTAGGTGCGCAGCTGCTCCAGGTGCAGCCCGGAGACGTCGGCCAGGCCGGTCTCCTCGGCGAGTTCGCGCCGGGCGGCCGTCTCCGCGGACTCGTCGGGCAGCAGGAAGCCGCCGGGCAGCGCCCAGTGACCGGCGTACGGCTCCTGCCCGCGCTCGACCAGCAGCACGTGCAGGGCGCCCTCGCGCAGGGTGAGGACGGCGAGGTCGACGGTGACGGCGAACGGCTCGTAGGCGTACTTGTCGTAGCCCTCCACGCCCGTCCACCCCCCTTCATGGTCGGCCTTTATGGTCGGAGTGACTAATAGTCGTGATGACTATAAAGAGTGGGAGGTGCGGTCCGCAAGCCCCTCAGCGCCTCCTGGAGCCCCGTTCGCGCAGACGACGACGGCCGGTCCCGGGAATCCCGGGACCGGCCGTCAGAAAGCCGGGCAGACGCCTCCTAGAGGTCGACCTCCTTCATGAGCATCCCGACCTCGGTGTTGGACAGGCGACGCAGCCAGCCCGACTTCTGGTCGCCCAGGGTGATCGGGCCGAAGGAGGTGCGCACCAGCTTCTCGACCGGGAAGCCCGCCTCGGCGAGCATGCGGCGCACGATGTGCTTGCGGCCCTCGTGGAGGGTCACCTCGACCAGGTAGTTCTTGCCGGTCTGCTCGACGACGCGGAAGTGGTCCGCGCGCGCGTAGCCGTCCTCCAGCTGGATGCCGTCCTTCAGGCGCTTGCCGAGGTCGCGCGGGATCGGACCCACGATGGCGGCGAGGTAGGTCTTCTTCACGCCGTACTTCGGGTGGGTCAGCCGGTGCGCCAGCTCGCCGTGGTTGGTGAGCAGGATGACGCCCTCGGTCTCGGTGTCGAGCCGGCCGACGTGGAAGAGCCGGGTCTCCCGGTTGGTGACGTAGTCACCGAGGCACTGCCGCCCATCCGGGTCCTCCATGGTGGAGACGACACCGGCGGGCTTGTTCAGCGAGAAGAACTGGTACGACTGCGTCGCGACCGTCAGGCCGTCGACCTTGACCTCGTCCTTCTCCGGGTCGACGCGCTTGCCCTGCTCCAGGACGATCTCGCCGTTGACCTCGACCCGGGCCTGCTCGATCAGCTCCTCGCAGGCACGCCGGGAGCCGTAGCCCGCGCGCGCGAGGACCTTCTGCAGCCGCTCGCCCTCCTGCTCGGCGCCGGGGAAGGTCTTGGGCAGCTTGACGTCTTTCTTGCCCGCGTACCGCTCGCGGTTGCGCTCCTCGGCACGGGCGTCGTACTCACGGGAACTCGCCGGAGCCGTACGGCCGCGCCCGGTGCCCTGGCCCTGCCTGGGTCCGCCCTTGGCGCCGCCGCGCGCCGAAGCGCCACGACCCGACTTCGGGCCGTCCTGGGTGGCGCCGGGGCCTACGTCGTAGCGCCGCTCCTCCGGGCGCGGCTTCTTCGGCCGGCCGCCCTGATTGTCGTCGCGGGCGTTCCCGGCACCGCGGTAATTACCGCGGCCACCGCTGCTCCCGCCGCGGCCGCCGCTGTTGCCACCACGGCTCCCGCCGTTGTTTCCGCTGCTGTTCCTGCCGCTACTGCTTCGCATCAAAGTTCCGTCTTGTCGTCTGCGTCCTCGGAATCCGGAGCGTCCGGATCGAACGACGGCACGCCCTCCTGGGTCTCGGCCTCGATCGCCTCCGCCTCCGGGAGGAAGGGCGCGAGCTCCGGAAGCTCGTCCAGGCCGCGCAGGCCCATCCGCTCCAGGAAGTAGTTCGTCGTCCTGTACAGGATCGCACCTGTTTCGGGTTCCGTGCCCGCCTCCTCCACCAGACCGCGCTGGAGGAGCGTGCGCATCACGCCGTCGCAGTTGACCCCGCGCACGGCGGAGACGCGGCTGCGGCTGACCGGCTGACGGTAGGCGACGACGGCCAGAGTCTCCAGCGCCGCCTGGGTCAGACGGGCCGTCTGGCCGTCCAGCACCAGCCGTTCGACGGCGGGCGCGTACGCGGCGCGGCTGTAGAAGCGCCAGCCGCCCGCGACGAACCGCAGCTCGAAGCCGCGGCCCTGCACGGTGTAGTCGTCGGCCAGCTCCCGCAGCGCGTCCGCGATCTGCCGCTTCGGCCGCTCCAGGAGCTTCGCCAGGTGCTCCTCGGTCGCGGGCTCGTCCACGACCATGAGGACCGCCTCCAGAGCGGGCTTGAGGTCGAGATCGGCGACGGTGCGGAGCCCCGCCGGGAGTTCCGCGGTGTCCTCGCTCATGCCTTCTTCTCCTCCTTGGGCTCCTCGGGCGGCCGGTCGAACTCGTCCGTGACCATCGGTGTCTCGTCCCCGTCCCCGGTCCAGCGCACGATCAGGTCCCCGAGCGCGGTCTCCTGGTCCAGCGCGACGACCTTCTCGCGGTACAACTCGAGCAGCGCGAGGAAGCGGGCCACCACCGTGAGGGTGTCGTCGGTGTCCGCCACCAGCGCCCGGAAGCTGGCCTCGCCGAGTTCCTTGAGGCGCGCGACGACGATCCCCGCCTGCTCCTGCACGCTGACCAGCGGAGCATGGATGTGGTCGACGTACACCTGCGGCTTGGCCTTGGGCTGCATCGCCTTGACGGCGAGCTTGGCGAAGCCCTCGGGGCCGATGCTGATGACGACCTCGGGCAGCAACTCGGCGTGCTGGGGTTCCAGGCCGACGGTACGGGGATAGCGGCGGGCCTCCTCGTCCAGGCGCTCGTTGAAGATGTCGGCGATCCGCTTGTACGCGCGGTACTGCAGCAGGCGCGCGAACAGCAGGTCCCTGGCCTCCAGCAGCGCGAGGTCGGCCTCGTCCTCGACCTCGGCGGCGGGCAGCAGCCGAGCGGCCTTGAGGTCGAGGAGGGTGGCGGCGACGACGAGGAACTCGGTCGTCTGGTCCAGGTCCCAGTCCGGCCCCATGGCCCGGATGTGCGCCATGAACTCGTCGGTGACCTTGGAGAGGGCGACCTCGGTGACGTCCAGCTTGTGCTTGGAGATGAGCTGGAGGAGGAGGTCGAAGGGGCCCTCGAAGTTGGAGAGACGGACCTTGAAGACACCGTCGGAGGGCTCTCGGGGTCCGGGCTCCCCGGCAGCCACGGGGGCCGTCCACGGCTCCGGCTCGGGAATGTCCGGCTCGACAACCTGCGGCTCAGGAATCGCCGGCTCGATCACCTCCGGCCCAGGAACCTCCGGCTCGGGGATCTCCGGCTCGGCGACCTCCGGCTCGGCGACCTCCGGCTCGGCGACCTCCGCGGGCACCGCGATCGGCTCGGCCTGCGGAGCACTCGCGCCCGGCCCCCGCCCCAGCGCACGCCGCCGACCGGCGCCTGCGCCGGGGGCGGGGATGGGAACGTCGTTCGAGGTCATGGCCCCCGCAGGCTACCGCTACCGTCCGCGCAGCCGCCGTACCAGGATGCTCGCGTCCCCTCGGGACTCCAGGTCGGCCAGGACCACGGCGACCGCCTCGCGCACGATGCGCCCGCGGTCGACGGCGAGGCCGTGCTCGCCGCGGAGCACGAGTCGCGCGTGCTCCAGGTCCATCAGTTCCTCGGCCGAGACGTACACCGTGATCTTCTCGTCGTGCCGCTCGCGTCCGCTGGGCCGCCGGTTGGCCGCCCGCCCCCGCTTGCGGGGCTGCGCAGCCGCCGCGGCGGAGGAGGCAGAAGAACCTTCCTGCGCCGCCTGTCGCCGGGCCGGCCGGGTGCGGGACTCGCCGGCCTCGGCGTGTTCCGCGTCCGCCGCGACGTGCTCCGCACCCTCGCCGTCACCGCCCTGGACGGGCACCGACGGCGGCACATCCTCGGCGGCGGCCACATCGTCGCTCTCCCCCGCGGGAGCCGGCACCCGGGCCTCGCCGTTGGCCCCGCGCCGGGGCGTGGACGGCTGGAGTGCCATCCCCCCTGTCGTGCGGAACAGTTCGTCGGCCCCGGGCAGACTCACTCGGCGTGACACCGGGCGAGCACCTCCCTGGCGAGCTGGCGGTAGGCGGCGGCACCGACGGAGTTGGAGGCGTACGTGGTGATCGGCTCACCGGCGACCGTGGTCTCCGGGAAGCGGACCGTGCGGCCGATGACCGTGTGGTAGACGTGGTCGTCGAACGCCTCGACGACACGCGCAAGCACCTCACGGCTGTGCACGGTGCGCGAGTCGTACATCGTGGCGAGGATGCCGTCCAGTTCCAGGTCGGGGTTGAGCCGCTCCTGGACCTTCTCGATGGTCTCGGTCAGCAGGGCCACACCGCGCAGCGCGAAGAATTCGCACTCCAGCGGCACGATCACCTTGTGCGCGGCCGTCAGGGCGTTGACCGTGAGCAGGCCGAGCGAGGGCTGACAGTCGATCACGATGTAGTCGTAGTCGGGCATCAGTGGCTTCAGAGCGCGCTGGAGCGTCGACTCGCGCGCGACCTCGGAGACCAGCTGGACCTCGGCGGCCGACAGGTCGATGTTGCTGGGCAGCAGGTCCATGTTGGGGACCGCCGTCTTCAGCAGGACCTCGTCCGCCGACATGCCCCGCTCCATGAGCAGGTTGTAGACGGTGAGGTCCAGCTCCATCGGGTTGACGCCGAGACCCACCGACAGCGCGCCCTGCGGGTCGAAGTCCACGAGCAGCACGCGTCGGCCGTACTCCGCGAGCGCGGCACCCAGGTTGATGGTCGACGTCGTCTTGCCGACGCCGCCCTTCTGGTTGCACATCGCGATGATCGTCGCGGGACCGTGACTGGTCAGCGGGCCCGGGATCGGGAAGTACGGCAGCGGGCGCCCGGTCGGGCCGACGCGCTCGCGACGCTGGCGGGCAGCGTCGGGCGCGAGCGTGGCCGCGTACTCCGGGTCCGGCTCGTATTCGGCGTCGGGGTCGTAGAAGTGCCCCTCGGGCAGTTCGTCGTAGTCGGCGAAGTGGTTGTGGGGCGCGCCACTTCCGTCGCCGGCCATGGCGTTCACGTGATGGCCATCCATGCTCTGGTGTGCTGTCCGGGCGGTCTGCGGAACCGGACTCTGGTGGGCTGCGAAGGTGCGCACAGCTACGGAGCCGACAGCCTCGAATCCCGCGGGGCCCTGGCCCCGTACCGGCATTCCTGGTTGACCACCCCCGGGAGAAAATGTCGACTCATTCACAAGTCGTCTTACCTCCTTGGTGACCAGGAAACTTCTAGACAAGGTCAGCGTGGCACCATGCCGACGGTTGGCGACTCTATGGCGTGTCGGCGGTCCGCAGCAACACAATCCGCCGGACCCGGCAGGATGTGTCGGCAATGAAACATCCCGCTGTCAAGGGCGTACGGCCGTCGCACAGCAGGTTTCACCGGTGTGCGAATCGGTCGAAGGGTTACGTTCGAGGCGAGTTGACCGAGAGTCGCAAAGTGACCATACACACATCCGGCCGGACCTTGTCGGGCAAGGTCCGGCCGGGTGCGTGCTGTTGACGACCTGTGTTGACGTATCGCCTTTTGCCTGTCGCCGACTTAGCGACTCACCAGTTCACAGGGGTCAGCCGAGCAGGGTCTCCAGCTCCACGTGCTCCAGGCCGTGCGCCTCGGCGACCTCCTTGTAAACGACCTTGCCGTCATGGGTGTTGAGGCCCTTGGCGAGCGCGGCGTCGCGGCGCAGCGCCTCGACCCAGCCGTTGTTGGCCAGCGACACGATGTACGGCAGCGTGGCGTTGGTGAGAGCGTTGGTGGAGGTGTTCGGCACCGCGCCCGGCATGTTGGCGACGCAGTAGAAGACCGAGTTGTGCACCCGGAAGGTCGGCTCGGCGTGCGTGGTGGCACGCGAGTCCTCGAAGCAGCCGCCCTGGTCGATCGCGATGTCGACAAGAACACTTCCGGGCTTCATACGGGACACCAGCTCGTTGGTGACGAGCTTGGGGGCCTTGGCGCCCGGGATGAGAACGGCGCCGATGACGAGGTCGGCGTCGAGGACGGCCTTCTCCAGCTCGAAGGAGTTGGACATGATGGCCTTGACCTTGGTGCCGAAGACCTTGTCGGCCTCGCGCAGCTTGTTGATGTCACGGTCGAGCAGGGTCACGTCGAAGCCCATGCCGACGGCGACCTGGGTGGCGTTCCAGCCGGAGACGCCGCCGCCGATGACGACGGCCTTGGCCGGGGTCACGCCCGGGACGCCGCCCGGCAGCACGCCGCGGCCGCCGGCCGGACGCATCAGGTGGTAGGCGCCGACCTGCGGGGCCAGGCGGCCCGCGACCTCGGACATCGGAGCGAGCAGCGGCAGCGCGCGGTTCGGCAGCTCGACCGTCTCGTAGGCGATGGCCGTGGTGCCGGACTCGATGAGCGCGTCCGTGCACTCCTTGGAGGCGGCCAGGTGCAGGTAGGTGAAGAGGATCTGGTCCTTGCGGAGGCGGTGGTACTCCTCGGCGATGGGCTCCTTGACCTTCAGCAGCAGGTCGGCGGCGGCCCAGACCTCGTCGGCCGTCTCCAGGATCTGGCCGCCGGCGGCCACGTACTCGGTGTCCGTGATCGAGGAGCCGAGGCCGGCACCCCGCTCGATGACGACCTGGTGCCCGTTGCGCACCAGCTCGTGCACACCGGCGGGGGTGATGGCCACCCGGAACTCGTTGTTCTTGACCTCGCGGGGGATGCCGACCTTCACGTCGATCACGGTCCTTGGCTCAGAGGGTATGGGGGGTGCACTACAAGACATACCCAGGCATGCAGGGGCATACCGGGAGACACCGCAGGAGAACGTGCGGCAGAGCCAGTTTAATGAAGGCGTTCCGAGTGTCTAGCCTTTCATTGCATCAATCTTCGCTGGATGCACTGCGGATTTCGCAGGCGTTAGCGTCCTGTTCCGGACTGGCGTCGTCCTCCTGGGGCTCCTCGCCCAGCATGCGCTCGGCCGTCGCGCGGTGCAGGTGGGCGGCCGTCGGGTCGCCCAGCCGGTCCAGCGTGTCGGCCAGCCGGAGCTGCAGCGCCGCCTGCAACCGGACCTCGTCGGCACGCCGCGCCCACTCCACCGCCTCCTGGCAGGTGCGCAGCGACTCCTCGGGGCGCCCCGCGTACTCCTGGACCCGGGCCAGTTCGCTCAACGCCCGCGCGTGGGCGGCGACATCGCCTTCCTTGCGGTATCCGGCGGCGGACGCCCGCCAGTTCCTCAGCGCCTCGCCGTAGCGGCCCGCGTAGGTGTGCGCGGTGGCGATCCGGCCGTACAGCCGGGCGGCCTCCACGCGTTCGCCCCGGGCCAGTCGCTCGGCCAGGGCCCGGCCGAACCAGTCGGCGGCCCGGTCGTAGTCCGCCAGCTCCAGATGGGCGCCCCCTACGGATTCCATCGCGCGGCCGGTCGCGTACGGGTCATTTGCTTCGCGTCCGGCATCCAGCGCGGCCCGGTAGCGGGCCAGCGCGGCCCGGGTGCGTCCGGTCTGCGCGTCCAGATCGCCCAGGTTCAGCAGGGCCGCGGCCCTCTCCCGGTGCAGTCCGCGCCGCTCGGCGACATCGAGGACGAGGCCATGGACGCCGTACAGGTCGGCGGCCGCCGCCTGGGTGCCGAAGTGCGCCGCCATGGCCCTGACCAGCTGGGACATCAGCCGTCGTGCGAGCGTGTCCAGCTCGCCGTCGGCCACGGCCAGGCGGACGGCGGCCAGCAGGGCCGGCCTGCGCACATCCAGCCACTCGGCGGCTGCGCGCGGGGTGGGGAAGCGGACCGGCCGGGGCATCTCCTGGAGCTTCTCCCTGGCCTGCGGGCTGTCCGTCTCGGTGATCGCCCGGCACGACTGGAGCAGCCGTACCGTCCGCTCCAGCATGCGGGCCCGGGCCAGCTGCAGCTCCGCAGGGCGTTCCTGGCTCTCGGCGAGCGAGCGCAGCAGCGGGTGCAGACAGCCGGGGACGTCGTACTCGGGCAGCGGGGAGTCCACCGCGCGCAGCAGGCCGAGGGCGACGAACTCGTCCAGGGCGGCGCGGGCGGCGTCCACCGAGCAGCCGGCCAGGGCCGAGGCGGTGTGCGGGTCGATCAGGCCGGCCGGGGCGAGCGAGAGCAGTCGCAGTATCCGGGCGGCAGGGCCCGGCAACTGGTCGTGGACGAGTTTGAAGACGCGGGCGAGCGGGGTCACGTCGGCGCCGTCGTCGGCGTCGGTGTGCATCCGCTTGGCGAGGTCGGAGACGGCCGCCTGGGGCAGGGAGGCGAGCCAGCCGCCGGCCAGGGTGAGCGCGGCCGGATGGCCCTGGCACGCCTCGGCGAGGGTCTCGGCGGAGCGCGGATCTACGGTGATGCGGACCGCACCGGTGTAGCGGGTGAGGAGTTCCACCGCCGACTTGGTGTCGAGGCCGCCCAGGGTGCAGGGGCGGACGTCCGCGATGCCGGTGAGCGGGCCTCCGGAGACGGCGACCACCAGGCAGTCCGGGGTGTCCGGGAGCAACGCGTCGACCTGCTCGGCGCCGGCCGCGTCGTCCAGCAGGAGGAGGGAGCGCCGCTCGGCGAGGGCCGCACGCAGCGCCTCGGTCAGGTCGTCCTCGGCGGCCCCGGCGGGTGCCTGCACGTCCAGGTCGCTGAGCAGTGCCCGCGCGGTGCGCTCGATCGGTACGGGGGTGCCGTCGGGCTCGCTGAGCCGGGCCCGCAGCACGCCGTCGGGGTAACGCTCGGCAACCTGGCGGACGAGTTCCTCGGCGAGGGCGGTCCGGCCGGAGCCGGGGCGGCCCGCGATGAGGAGCACGCGCGCGCGGGGGGCCTTGCGGCCGGAGAGGGTGTCCAGGCCCGCGCGCTCGATGTCGGCGCGCAGTTCCTTCAACTCCCGTGTGCGGCCCAGGAATTGGTCCGCCGTGACCGGGTGCGCGGACAGCCGCACGCCGTCTGTGTCCACCGCCTGATCCGTCACGGGCCACGCTCCCGTCCCACCGCACGCGCATGCCCGCCGGGTCTTCCGGTACGGGCGTGTTCCAGAGCCTAGTTCACGCTCTGCGACGTTCCGGGTGGAGCGCGGCGGGCACGTCCCCCGATCGGATCAGGCGATCGTCACATCAACGCACGGACGGGTGGGTGACGGGTGGGTTCAGGACTCGAAGGGACGCGCGGGCCACGGCGCGTCCGCCGGGCGCAGGGCGTCGAGACCGTCCCCGCCCCGGGCCGCGACCAGGGACAGGACGCCCACGACCAGGCAGTTGTTGTGCACGTCGCCGGCGAGTACCAGGCGCACCAGCTCGTCGGCCGGTACGCGCGCGTACTCCATGTCGGTCTCCTCGTGCTCCGTCGCGAAGCGCTCCCCCTCGGCCTCGGACAGATCGCGGGCGAGGAAGATCCGTACGGCCTCGTCGCAGCCGCCGGGGGTGGTGTACACGTCGGTCAGCACCCGCCAGTCCTCGGCCTTGACGTGCGCCTCCTCGTACAGCTCACGCTGGGCGGCGTGCAGCGGGTTCTCACCGGGCACGTCGAGCAGACCGGCCGGGATCTCCCACAGCTTCTGCCGCACCGGGTGGCGGTACTGGCGGATGAGCAGGACGCGGTCCTCCTCGTCGAGGGCGAGGACGGCCACGGAACCGGGGTGCACCTGGTAGTCGCGACGGACGACGGAGCCGTCGGGCATGACCACGTCGTCCGTGCGCACGGAGGTCTTGTTGCCCACGAAAGGCGTCTGCGTCGCCCGGATCTCCCACTCCTCGGGAGTGTCCTTGATCGTCATGCCCTGTCCTTCCGCGCGCTGTGAAACAGACCGGCCGGATGAAACCGGGGTGCTCACCCTTTGAAGGTATGCACCCCGGCCACCGTACAACTGGTGTGTTACTTGGAGTTCTTCCGCTCGACCGAGGCCTTCACCAGGCCGGCGAAGAGCGGGTGCGGACGGGTCGGCCGCGAGCGCAGCTCGGGGTGCGCCTGCGTGGCGACCAGGTAGGGATGGACGTCGCGCGGGTACTCGACGTACTCGACGAGCTTGCCGTCCGGGGAGGTGCCCGAGAAGAGGATGCCGGCGTTCTTCTCCAGCTCCGCGCGGTAGGCGTTGTTCACCTCGTAGCGGTGGCGGTGCCGCTCCTCGACGTACTCCTTGCCGTCGTACACCTCGCGCACGATGGAGCCCTCGGCCAGCTTCGCCGGGTACATGCCCAGCCGCATGGTGCCGCCCATGTCGCCCTCGCCGGCGACGATGTCCATCTGCTCGGCCATGGTGGAGATGACCGGGTGGCCGGTGGCCGGGTCGAACTCGGTGGAGTTGGCGTCCGGGATGTCGGCCAGGTTGCGGGCGGCCTCGATCACGATGCACTGCAGGCCCAGGCAGAGGCCGAGCAGCGGGATCTTGTTCTCGCGGGCGTAGCGGATGGCGCCGACCTTGCCGAGCACACCGCGGTCGCCGAAGCCGCCCGGGATGCAGATGCCGTCGACGTCACCGAGCTGCGCCTTGGCGCCGGCCGGGGTCTTGCAGTCGTCCGAGGTGACCCACTTGATCTTGACGCGCGCCTTGTTGGCGAAGCCGCCCGCGCGCAGCGCCTCGGTGACCGACAGATAGGCGTCGGGCAGGTCGATGTACTTGCCGACCAGGGCGAGGGTGATCTCGTGGTCGGGGTTGTGGACGCGGTCGAGCAGGTCGTCCCAGGTCGTCCACTCCACGTCACGGAAGGGCAGGTCCAGCTTGCGGACGACATAGGCGTCCAGGCCCTCGGAGTGCACGACCTTCGGGATGTCGTAGATCGAGCGGGCGTCCGGGCAGGCGACCACGGCGGCCTCGTCGACGTCGCACATCAGCGAGATCTTGCGCTTGATCGCGGTCGGCACCTCGCGATCGCAGCGCAGCACGATCGCGTCCGGCTGGATACCGATGTTGCGCAGCGCGGCGACGGAGTGCTGGGTCGGCTTGGTCTTCAGCTCGCCGGAGGGGCCGATGTACGGCAGGAGCGAGATATGGACGACGAAGACGTTGTCCCGGCCGACCTCGTGACGGACCTGGCGGACCGTCTCCAGGAACGGCAGCGACTCGATGTCGCCGACCGTGCCGCCGACCTCGGTGATGACGACGTCCACCTCGTCGGTGGCCATGCGCCGGATGCGGTGCTTGATCTCGTTGGTGATGTGCGGGATGACCTGCACGGTGTCGCCCAGGTACTCGCCGCGGCGCTCCTTGGCGATCACGGTCGAGTACACCTGACCGGTGGTGACGTTCGCGGAGCCGTCCAGGTCGCGGTCGAGGAAGCGCTCGTAGTGGCCGATGTCCAGGTCGGTCTCGGCGCCGTCGTTGGTGACGAACACCTCACCGTGCTGGAAGGGGTTCATCGTGCCCGGGTCGACGTTCAGGTACGGGTCCAGCTTCTGCATCACGACACGCAGACCGCGGGCCTTGAGCAGCATGCCCAGGCTGGAGGCGGTGAGGCCCTTGCCGAGCGAGGAGGCGACACCCCCGGTGACGAAGATGTGCTTGGTCGTCGTGGATTTGGGCGTCATGGCCAAGAGGGGGCTCCCGTGGTCGCTGTCTGTGATGCGGTCCGGCCCCCTGCCCGGAGAGTTCCGGAGGCGCCGTCGCTGCGGTTCGGGGGTTTGTCGCCCACCGGTCCACGGGCTACCAGCGTAACAGCGCCCGAGCGGGATGGCTTCCGGCCACGCTCCGCGTTCGCACCGACACGGGATGCCCCGCCACATGCGTCGACACCGGCACGCACCGGTCACACCGTTCTTACCCCGCGCTCACTCTTTCGGCCCACACGGGTTGCCCGGAGCGGCACGCAGATCATCTACGTGCGTCGTATCCTGCTCGGACACTCGCTGCCGAGCCCGGCCGGAAACGACGGCACACCCCCGCCTGCATCACCCGGAACAACGAGCGCGCGGCAGTTCGTTGAGCAAAGACTGTCGTTTTGCCTCAGGACTCGGCAGGCTGCTTTGCTTCACCGCTCAACGACGCACAACAACGACCCCTTGACCGCACTAGCGACAGCCCCCCTGCGCGGGGGTGACGTGGCCGTTCGACTGGAGTTGCACGTGGCCGGGCGCATCGAAGATTACGCACTCATCGGAGACATGCAGACCGCGGCACTGGTCTGCCGGGACGGCACAGTCGACTGGCTGTGCCTGCCCCGCTTCGACTCGCATGCCATCTTCGCCGGCCTGCTGGGCACAGAGGAGCACGGCTTCTGGCGGCTCGGCCCGGCGCACGCCGCCGACGCGGCGCCCCCCAGGGCCGCCCGGCGCAGCTACCGCGGCGACTCGCTGATCCTGGAGTCCGAGTGGGACACCCCGCGCGGCACGGTGCGTGTGACGGACTTCATGCCTCCGCGTGACGGTGCCCCGCAGCTGATCCGGATCGTGGAGGGTGTCACCGGCCGGGTGCCGATGCGCTCGGCGCTCAGGATGCGGTTCTCCTACGGCCGGGTGGTGCCCTGGGTGCACAAGCACGAGGGCCGCACGGTGGCGGTCGCCGGACCGGACTCGGTGTGGTTCGACACGGAGGCCGAGACCTACGGCAAGGCGCTGACGACCTACGCCGACTTCACGGTCGCCCCGGGTGACCGGATCGCGTTCACGATCTCGTGGGAGCCCTCGCACAAGCAGCCGCCCGCACTGCCGGAGCCGGAGCTGTCGCTGCAGGCGACGGAGGACTTCTGGCGCGACTGGGTCGAGCACTGTACGTACCACGGCCCGTACCGCGAGGCGGTGGTCCGCTCGCTGATCACCCTGAAGGCGCTGACGTACGCCCCCACCGGCGGCATCGTGGCGGCCCCCACCACCTCGCTGCCCGAGGACATCGGCGGCGTCCGCAACTGGGACTACCGCTACACGTGGCTGCGGGACGCGGCGATCACCCTGTCCTCGCTGCTGCGCACGGGCTACCGCGACGAGGCCCGCGCCTGGCGCGAGTGGCTGCTGCGGGCGGTCGCCGGCGACCCGGAGAACCTGCAGATCATGTACGGCATCGCGGGCGAGCGCGAGCTGGGCGAGGCCGAACTGGACTGGCTGCCCGGCTACGAGAACTCGGCCCCGGTCCGGGTCGGCAACGGCGCCGCGCACCAGCTCCAGCTGGACGTGTACGGCGAGGTCACCGAGGCCCTGCACCTGGCGCACATGACGGGTCTGGCCCGCAACGACTACGCCTCGCTGCTCCAGCTGAAGCTGATCCGCTACCTGGAGGACCACTGGCAGGAGCCGGACGAGGGCATCTGGGAGGTGCGCGGCCCGCGCCGGCACTTCGTGCACTCCAAGGTGATGGCCTGGGTCGCGGTGGACCGCACCATCAAGCTGATCGAGTCCGGGGATGCGGACGGCCCGCTGGAGCGCTGGAAGGAACTGCGCGAGGACATCCACCGGGACGTGTGCGAGAAGGGCTACGACAAGGACCGCAACACCTTCACGCAGTCCTACGGCTCCAAGGAGCTGGACGCCTCGCTGCTGCTGATCCCGCAGATGGGCTTCCTGCCCCCGGACGACAAGCGGGTGATCGGCACGATCGAGGCGATCCAGCGCGAGCTGTCCACCCCGGACGGGTTCATCCTGCGCTACCCGACGGAGGGCGAGAGCGAGGGCGTCGACGGCCTCCCGGGCGACGAGGGGGCCTTCCTGGCCTGCTCGTTCTGGATGGCGGACGACCTGGCGATGATCGGCCGGGTGGACGAGGCCCGCAAGCTGTTCGAGAAGCTCCTCGCGCTGCGCAACGACCTCGGTCTGCTCGCCGAGGAGTGGGACCCGCGTCTGCAGCGCCAGGTCGGCAACTTCCCGCAGGCCTTCAGCCACGTTCCGCTGATCGACACCGCGCTGCGGCTGACGGCGTCGGGGGCGTACGGCGGCTGAGCGCGTACGGATCCGGACCAGAGGCTGAGCGCGTACGGGATCCGGACCGGTCGCGTGCGGCCGGTCCACCGGACGGCTGTCCGGTCGGGCGCCGCCGGCGCTAGCGCCGGTACGGGTCCTTGGCGGGGAGCCAGGCGCCCGGGCCGTGGATCGGCAGGTCGTCGGCGCCGTCGCAGAGGGCGTCGACGACGGCGAGGACGGCACTGCGGGCCTCGGCGCGGCGCCAGGTCAGGGACCAGGTCCAGTGGATCCGCGGTGTGACGACGGGGCGTTTCACCAGGTCGGGCGGCAGCGGGGTGGTCTGGCCCTTGGGCGAGTTGACGACCGGGCTGCCACTGCGGCGGACGTGGTCGAAGAAGGCGGGGCCGGTGATCCCGCCGTCGGCGATGTGCACCGGGCGCGCGCCGGTGTCCCGCGCCAGTTCCCCGGCGAAGGCGTTCCAGGACGACCAGGACGTGGTGTCGTCGTCCAGGAGGACGACGGTGTCCCGGGCGGGCACGTCGCTCGTGTCCCTTCCGGTGGCGACGGCGTAGAGCCGGTCGGCACCGATGAGCCGGGCGCACAGGTCGCGCCGCTCCAGGTCGTCGGCGCGCACCCAGCACACCGCGAGGTCCAGGCTGCCGTCGGCGACCCGGGCGGCCTGGGTGTGCGAGGGGGCGACCCACGCGTCGACGTGGACCTGGGCCACCGCGGAGGTGCGGGCGGTCAGGTCCGGGGGGAGCCAGTTGACGTAGCCGAGGCGTACCGGTTCGGATCCGGAGAGCCGGCGGGCACGCCGCCGCAGGTCGTCGGCCCGTTCCAGCAGATCCCGGCTGTGCGGGAGCAGGGCCGAGCCGGCCGCGGTGAGAGACACCGAACGGCGGTCACGGTCGAACAGGCGTACTCCCAGATCGCGTTCGAGCGACTTGATCTGCTGGGACAGGGAGGGTCCGGCGATCAGGAGCCGCTCGGCGGCCCGGCCGAAGTGCAGTTCCTCGGCCACCGCGACGAAGTAACGAAGTTGGCGCAGCTCCACGTCCGTCATGCTACGTCGGTGTGAGGCCACGCCTCCCAGAAGGGAGAAGGCCCGTCGTGGCAGGCCGATGGTGACCGGCGGACACTGAACTCGGAGCGGGCCGGTGCCACCCGAATCCGCCCCCTCGGTGCGACGGAAGGCACCGGACGAGACCATCGAGCGGAGCAGGACCATGCGAGAGTTCCTGGTCGAGATCACCACCACTGTCCCGGACGGCACCAGCCAGGACGAGGTCGACCGGCGGCGGGCCGCCGAGGCGGTCCGCGCGAAGGAGCTGGCCACCACCGGCAACCTGGCGCGGCTGTGGCGGCCGGTCGGCGAGCTGCGCAGCATCGGGATCTGGCTGGCCGCGGACGAGGAGAAGCTGCACGAGGAGGTGCTCGGCACGCTGCCGCTGCGCCCGTGGATGACCGTCACCGTCACCCCCCTCGTATCCCACCCCAACGACCCCGGCCGGGCAGGCGACGCCGCGTGAGTGCCCCGTCGTTCCCCTTGGACCGGGAAGACGCTCCGCCCGCTTCCTTGCGGTCCTCTCCCTGGACCCACGTCGCACAGGCCGCGGCGGCGCTCGCCGCGGGCATGGGCGTCGGGCGGTTCGTCTACACCCCGATCTTGCCCCTGATGCACGCCCGGGCCGGGCTGTCCGCGGGCTCGGGCGCCCATCTGGCCACCGCCAACTACCTCGGCTATCTCGTCGGCGCGCTCACCGGCATCCTGGCGCCCGCGCTGGTGCGCTCACCGGCTCTGCTGCGCGCCTCGCTGATCGCGCTGACCGGCAGCCTGGCCGCCATGCCCGTCACCCACGGCACGGCGGCATGGATCACGCTGCGGCTGCTGGCCGGTATCGCCAGTGCCCTGGTCTTCGTCATCGCCGTCAGCTCTCTCCACAGCCGTCTGCGCGCACACCCCGCCCACCTGTCCGGCTGGGCCTTCGGCGGCGTGGGCGCCGGCATCGCCCTGTCCGGCCTGCTCGTTCTCGTGCTGCGTCCCGTCGCCGACTGGCGGGCCGCCTGGTGGGCCTCGGCCGCCCTCGCCGCGATCCTCACGGCCGCCGCGTGGAAAATGCGCCCCGAGCAGCCGCCGGCCACCGCCGCGGCACCCGGCAGGGCGCAAGCGGGGAAGGCGACAGCCGGGAATGCAGAATCCGGGAAGGCGGCGGCCGGGAGGCCGGGGCCCGGCGAGCGCAGCCGGTTCGGGCTGCTGCTCGCCTCCTACAGCCTGGAAGGCATCGGCTACATCGTCGCCGGTACGTTCCTCGTCGCCGCGATCGAGCAGAGTTGCCCGGGGTGGATCGGCAGCGGCGCCTGGGTCCTGGTGGGTCTGGCCGCCGTACCCTCCTCGGCCCTGTGGGCCCGGCTCGGACGCCGCTGGTCCCTTCCCGGTCTGCTGCTCGTCGCGCTCGTCGTCCAGGCGGCCGGCATCGCGCTGCCCGCGCTGGTCGGCGCAGTGCCGGCCGCGCTGGTCTCCGCCGTCCTGTTCGGCGCCACCTTCATCGGCGTCAGCACGCTGGCCCTCGCCGCAGGCTCGCATCTGGGGTTCCCGCGCTCGGTCGCGCTGCTGACCGCCGGCTACTCCGTCGGCCAGATCCTCGGCCCGCTGATCGTCTCCCCCCTGCTCCGCCAGGGCTACCACCAGGCCCTCTTCATGGCCGCCGCCGTGGTGCTGGCCGCCGCCGCGGCCGCGGCCGTGCTGCGCATCGGCTTCCCGGACCGCGGGATGGTGGTGCGGCGCGGCGCATCGGCGGGACAGCCCACAGCGGTGGGTGCCGCGACGGCCCGGGCCGGCGGCGACGTCTGACGGGTCGGGGCGGCGTCTCAGGAGCGCGCAGCGCGCCCGACCGGCCGTGCCCTCCTAGGCTGGTGGTGGACAACACCCTGTTCTGGAAGGGGGCGGCCATGGCTTCCCTCTCGAAGGCGGGCGCGGCCCTGGTCGCGCTGCGCGAGGACCTGGTCGGCGAGGTGTTCGCCCCGGGGGATCCGGGCTTCGACGAGGCGCGTGTCGTCTTCAACGGGATGATCGACAAGCGTCCGGCCGTGATCGCGCAGTGCGCGGACGCGAAGGACGTGGTCCGCGCGGTGCGCTTCGGGCGTGAGCTGGATCTGCCCATCGCCGTGCGCGGCGGCGGGCACAGCGTGGCCGGCACGGCCCTGGGCGACGGCGCGCTCGTGGTGGACCTGCGCCGGATGCACCGGGTGACCGTGGACCCGGCCGCCGAGGCGGTCCGGATCGAGGGCGGCGCCACGATGAGCCATCTCGACCGGGCCACCCAGCCCTACGGCCTCGCGACCACCGGCGGCCGGGCCTCGACCACCGGCGTCGGCGGCTTCGTGCTGGGCGGCGGCACCGGCTGGCTGGACCGCGCCTTCGGCCTCGCCGTCGACAACCTCATCGGCGCGGAGCTGGTGACCGCCGGCGCCGAGCAGGTGCACGCGAACGCCGACGAGAACCCCGAGCTGTTCTGGGCGCTGCACGGCGGCGGCGGCAACTTCGGCATCGCCACCGCGCTCACCCTGGAGCTGCACGAGCTGCCCGAGTTCTCGATCGCGCTGCTGCTGTACCGCCCGCAGTTCGGCCCGGACGCCGCCCGCACCTTCCGCGAGATCATCATCAGCGGCCCCGACGCGGTGAGCGGCGCAGTGCTGTATCTGACCGGCCCGCCTCTGGAGTTCGTACCGGAGCACCTGGTGGGTCTGCGGTTGTGCGCGGCGTTGCTGACGTACACCGGCGGCGAGGACGATCTGCGCAAGCTGGCCCAGCCGCTGCTGGCGCTGCCGCACGAGGCGGAGCTGGTCGGCGACCTGCCCTACGCGGACCTGCAGTGCATGCTGGACGATCCGCCCGGCCAGCGGAACTACTGGTCGGCGGAGTACCTGACCGCTCTGCCCGACGAGCTGGTGGACGTCTACTGCGCCCGTGGCGAGGACATGCCGGTGCCGACCTCCACCCAGCACCTGATCTTCCCGCAGGGCGGCGCGATCGCCGCCGGTCCGCACGGGTACCCGGTGCCGTACCGGGACGCGGCCTGGGCGGTGCATCCCTTCGCCGTCTGGGAGGACCCGGCCGACGACGAGCGGGCCGTCGCCTGGGTACGGGACGTCCGCGCGGGTGTCCGGCCGTGGAGCACCGGCGCCGTCTACCTGAACTTCATCGGCGAGGAGGGCGCCGAGCGGGTGCGGGCGGGACTGGGCGCCGGGAACCTGTTGCGGCTGGAGAAGGTGAAGCGGGCGTACGACCCCGACAACGTGTTCCGCTTCAACCACAACATCCGGCCGATCTAGCTGCGGCTCGCGCTGTCGTCCGGGCGTTTACGCAGGTAGCGTCCGCTCCATGGACAGCGGTACGGAGAGCAGATTCGCCACTCAGGGCGCGGGGATCACCGTTCAGCGAGCCCTGGAGCTGCCCGGACTGCGCAGCGGGCTCCCGGAGATCGTGGCGGGCGCCGACCGGCTGGGGCGCACGGTCCGCTGGGTGCACGCGGGCGAGGTGCCGAACATCGCCTCGCTGCTCAAGGGCGGCGAGCTGCTGCTGACCACCGGCTACGGCCTGGGCACCCGCCCTGCAGAGCAGCGCGCGTTCGTGCGCACGCTCGCCGAGCGCGGGATCGCCGCGCTGGTGGTGGAGCTGGGCCCGCGGTTCGCCCGGCTGCCGGCCGCCCTGGTGGACACCGCCCGCAGCGCGAGGCTGCCGCTGGTCCAGCTGCACCGCGAGGTGCCGTTCGTGACCGTGACCGAGGAGATCCACACCGAGATCGTCAACGGGCACTACGCGCTGCTCCAGCGCGCCGAGGAGGTGCACCGCCGGTGTACCGAGGCGCTGTTGGGCGGTGGCGGGGTGCCGCAGGTGCTGGGCATCCTGGCCGACTTCAGCGCCAACCCGGTGTTCCTGGAGACGGCGGACGGCCGGCTGCTGTACGCCGCGGGATCCGGCCCCGAGGGCGCGGATCCGCTGCAGGTGTGGGAGGGGCTGCGGGGTCCGCACAAGGACGCGCCGCCGCCCGCCGGTTCGGTGCTCGTGGACGTGCCCGGCGGCGGGCCCGGGGCGGGGACGGGGTCCGTACGGGCCCGTCTGGTACTGCTGCCGGTCCGCTCTCCGCTCGCTCCGGTGCACCGGATCGCCGCCGAGCGGGCCGCGGGCATCCTGGCCGTGGTGCTGATGCAGGCCCGGCAGGAGGAGGAGCTGGCGGCGCGTGGCCGGGGCGACTTCCTCACGGACCTCGCCGAGGGCCGGATCACCGCGGAGGACGCCCCGGCGCAGGCCCGGGTCCTCGGCTTCAAGCCCGGGAACAGCCCGCTGCTGCCGGTGGTCATGCGGGTCGGGGACTCCCTTTCCCCGGGCGGCGGCTGGGCGGTGCTGGCGCGGGCCGTCGCCGAGGAGTTGACCTCGGTGGGCGTGCCGGTGCTGCTGGGCGTGCGGCCGGTCGAGGGCCGGGTGCCGGTGCTGCTCGGGCTGCGCTCGGAGTCGGAGCGCTCGGCGGTGGCGGACCGGGTGGCGGCCGCGCTGCGGGCGGGCGTCGAGCGGGCCGGGATGCAGCGGCCGGGCGCCCCGCCGCCGGTCGTGGTGGTCGGGGTGGCCGGCGGCTGGGCGGCCGCGTCGGCGGGCCTGCGGCACGCGGCGGAGACGGCGACGGCGGCGCAGGGCCTGACCGACCGCCCCTGGTACGACGCCCGCCGTCTGGACATCGACCTCCTCCTGTGGCGGCTGCGGGACCACCCGGACCTGTCGGCCTTCGTGGACCGTGCGATCGGCCCGCTGCGCGACCACGACCACCGCTCCAAGCCGCCGCTGCTGCCCACCCTGGAGACCTATCTCGCGCATGCGGGCCGCAAGGCGGAGACGGCCCGCGAGCTGCACCTCAACCGCCAGACCCTCTACAACCGGCTCGCCCGCATCGGGGAGTTGCTGGGCACCGACCTCGACGACCCGCAGACGGTACTGGCGTTGAGCCTGGCCCTGCGGGCCCGTCGGCACGTTCCCTAGGCCAGCGGCCTCGGCTGGGTCAACTCGTCGTAGACGCTGAGGACTTGGGCGACGGTCTCGTCCTCCGTAGGCCAGGTCGCGGCCTGCCGCACGCCCCGCTCCCGCAGCTGCTCGCGCCGCCGGGGATCCGCGAGCAGCCGTACGACGGCGTCCGCGAGCGCCTCCGCGTCGCCGTACGGGACGAGTTCGGCCGCGTCACCCACGAGTTCCGGGATGCCGCCGACGCGTGTCGCGACGAGCGGCACGCGCGCGTGCAGCGCCTCCTGGGCGAGGACGGACCGTGACTCCCACCTGCTGGTCAGCAGCGCCAGATCGGCGGCCGCGAGCAGCACGGGCACGTCCTCGCGCCGCCCGACGAGCCGCACCGGCAGCTCCTCGTCCTCGATCCGCCGCTGCAGCTCCGGCCGCAGCGGCCCCTCCCCCGCGACGACGACCAGCGGTACGGGGTCGAGGTGCCGCCAGGCCCGGGCCGCGTCCAGCAGGACGTCGTAGCCGCGCTCCCGGTCGAGGGAGCCGACCGCCATCAGCAAGGGGCGGCCGGTGGCGCCGAGTTCGGCACGGGTCTTGGGGCGCCCGCGGTCGGGGTCGTCGTGCTCGACGGGCCGGCGCCGACCGGGCAGGGCCACGGCCGCGAGCCGGGCGTCCCGGGCACCCGTCCGGCGCGCCCGGTCCACCAGGTCGGAGGTGGTGCCGAGGACCACGGCGGCCGTCCTGACCACGCGTCGCTCCAGCAGCCGCAGCAGGTGCGCCCGCGCACCCTCCGCCCGGGCCCGGTTGTGCCAGGTGACCACCAGCGGGGTGCTGCGCCCGCTGAGCGCGAGAACGGCGCGGAAGGAGGCGTGCAGCCCGTGCGCGTGCACCAGGTCGGCGTCCGCACAGGCCGCCCGGAGCGCGGTCACGGAGGCCGGGTCGCTGCTGCGCGGCACGTGCACATGGTCGGCGCCGGCCCCGCTGAAGTCGTAGGCGCGATCGGCCTCGACGGGGGCGCACACCGTGACCCGCACGCCCCGGGCGACGAGCCCCTCGGCCAGGGAGCGTACGTGCGCACTGCTGCCGGCGTTGCCTCCGCCCAGCACCTGCACGGTGCGCAGCGACGACTGGCCGTGCGGTGCGTTGCTGCTCACGGGGCTCACGGGGCTCACGGGGCCGGGGCTCCTGACTCGGCGCGGGCGGTCACGTAGAAACGTACAGAAGGTAGCGGGCGGAGAGGGGTGGAAGGACATACCGCGCGCCTCCCGCGCGGACCGCGTTCGGCCCGCCGCCCGCCCCGGGTTCTCTGCCAAGCATGCCAGGAGGTACGGCCGTTCCGGGAAATCCGGGGAGGCGCACAGCGCGGCGGGCCGGAGCAGTACGCCGGAGCACGTCACCCACACGGGTGAGGAGAATCCCGGCTCGGCCGCATGATCTCCATGCCCGTACCCCGAGGTCAGAGGCTCACTGCGCCCGCACCGGATCACTCGCCCGATCCCCGTACGCCGTGGCAGCGACCACCGCGAGGGCGTGCGCGAGCAACCCCGCGCGCCCGTTGCAGGCGACGACGGCGGCACCGAGCGCCGCCCCCAGGGCGTGCGCCCCCGCGTCACCGATCATCTCGCGCTCGCCGAGGTCGTCGGGAAGCACGGCCGCGGCACCGCCCATGGCCGCCGCGGTCAGCTCCCCGCCGGGTCCCTTCCGCAACAGCCCGGGCGCCCCCAGCGCGAGCACCGCACCGGCCGCACGCCCCGGCCGCACGTCGACCAGGTTCACGCAGTGCGCGGCCCCGGCGATCACGACACCCGCCAGCACCTTGTCGACCGGCCGCTCCTTCATCAGGGCCCCCGCCACCAGCCCGGCGGCGGAGATCCCGAACAATTTCACGGACCCACCGGTGACTTCGCCGCCCCGCAGCGCGCCCAGATGCGCCCGGAAGCCGCGCCGCGGGTCCCCGGCCCCCGCGACATCGTCGTACGCCCCGCAGACTCCGGCCGCCAGCACCGCCAGTCCGGCACCGGGGTGGACCCGCGCGGCGGCGACCGCCGTGGCGAGGGCCGCGGCGGGCCCGGCGTACAGCCCGACGGTCCGCCCCGCGTAGTTCTTCCGCTCCCAGCGCCGCCGTCCGCCCGGCGGCTCGGCGCGCAGGAGCGCCTGACCGGCCCGGGTGAGCGCGGCGGACAGCAGGAACGAGCGGGGCCTTCGGGCACGGCTGATCATGCCGCCACCCTAGGCCGCCGGACAGGCACCACCGGACAGGACCTAGAGGTCGGCCCGGGCGGTCGCCAGCAGTTCCTCGGCGTGGGCGCGGGCCGTCTCCGAGTCCTCCTGGCCGGCCAGCATCCGGGACAGCTCGCGGACCCGCTCCTCGCCCTCCAGGACCTTCACGCCGGAGCGGGTGACGGAGCCGTCGTTGGTCTTCTCGACCAGCAGCTGGCGGTCGGCGAAGGCGGCGACCTGCGGCAGGTGGGTGACCACGACGACCTGTGCGGACTTGGCGAGCTTCGCCAGGCGCCGCCCGATCTCCACCGCGGCCTTGCCGCCGACACCGGCGTCGACCTCGTCGAAGAGGTACGTCGGCACGGGGTCGGTGCCCGCGAAGACGACCTCCACGGCGAGCATCACGCGCGACAGCTCACCGCCGGAGGCGCCCTTGGCGATGGGCCGCGGCGGGGCGCCCGGGTGCGGGGCGAGCAGCAGCTCGACCTCGTCCACGCCCGAGGGCCCGTACGCCACCGCGCGCCCGTCGACCTCGACGCCGTCCGGGTCCTCGGCCTGCCGGATGTCGAAGGACACGCGCGCGTGGGGCATCGCCAGCGAGGCCAGTTCGGCGGTCACGGCGGCGGCGAACCGCTCGGCGGCCTCCGTCCGCGCGTCCGTCAACGCCTGCGCCAGTCCGCCCAGTTCGGTGCGCAGGGCGTCCCGCTCGGCGGTCAGCTCGCCGGTGCGCTCGTCGTCGCCGTCCAGCTCGGTGAGCCGCGCGGCACTCTGCTCGGCCCAGGCGAGCACGGCGTTGATGTCGTCCCCGTACTTCCGCGTGAGACCGCCCAGCGCGGCCCTGCGCTCCTCCACGGCGGCCAGCCGCAGCGGATCGGCGTCCAGGTCGTCGGCGTACCCGGCCAGCTCACCGGCCACGTCACCGAGCAGGATCCCGACCTCACCGATCCGCTCGGCGAGGGAGGCGAGCGCCGGGTCGTGGGACCGGACGGCCTCCAGGGCCCGGTGCGCGCCCGCGACGAGGGTCGCGGCGTCGATTCCCTCGGGGTCCTCGGGGTTGCCCGCGAGAGCGGCGTGCGCGGCGGTGGCTGCGGACGACAGCGCCTCCGCGTGCCCCAGCCGCTCCGCCTCCTCGGCCAGCTCCACGTCCTCCCCGGCCCGCGGCTCGACGGCGGAGATCTCCTCGAGCCCGTACCGGAGCATGTCGGCTTCCTGGGCGCGCTCACGCGCGCGTGTGACGATCTCCTCCAGCTCGACGGAGACGGCCCGCAGCCGCCGGTAGGCCTCGGTGTACTTGGCCAGCGGTACGGCGACGGCATCGCCCGCGTACCGGTCCAGGGCCTGCCGCTGCCGGGACAGCTTCAGCAGCCCCTGCTGGTCGGTCTGCCCGTGCACGGCCACCAGGTCGTCCGCCAGCTCGGCGAGCAGCCCCACAGGCACACTGCGCCCGCCCAGGTGCGCCCGCGAGCGCCCCTCGGCGGAAACGGTACGGCTGATCAGCAGGGCCCCGTCGTCCAGCTCGGCCCCGGCCTCCTCGGCCCGTACGACCGCGGCCGTGCCCGGGGGGACGGCGATCCGCCCCTCCACGACCGCTTTCCCGGCCCCGATCCGCACGAGCGCCGGGTCCGCCCGCCCACCGAGCAGCAGCCCCAGGCTGGTGACCACCATGGTCTTGCCCGCACCCGTCTCACCGGTGACGGCGGTGAATCCCGGCGACAACTCGACGACGGCATCGTCGATGACCCCGAGCGACCGTATCCGCATCTCCTCCAACACGGAACAGACCATACGAGGTCCGGGCGGGCGAGTGCACACGGCCCGCCTGTCCATCCCCCTACGGGTGCCTAGTGCGGCGCCCCCCGCCACCCGTGCGTGGGCAGAGCGAATTTCGCCACAAGCCGGTCGGTGAAGGACGAATGATGCAGCCGAGCCAGCCGCACCGGCACCGCCCCGCGCCGTACCTCCACCCGCGCCCCCGGCGGCAACTCGATGGTCCGCCGCCCGTCGCACCACAGCACCCCGGGCGGAATATGAGGCAGGACCTCCACAGCGAGCACGGAATCCGGTGAGGTCACCAACGGCTTCGCGAACAGCGCGTGCGCACTGATCGGCACCATCAGCAGCGCCTCCACCTCGGGCCACACCACAGGCCCCCCGGCGGAGAACGCGTACGCCGTGGACCCGGTGGGCGTCGACAGGACGATCCCGTCGCACCCGAATGCGGTGACCGGCCGGCCGTCGATCTCCAGCACGACCTCGAGCATCTTCTCGGCGCCGGCCTTCTGCACGGCCGCCTCGTTCAGTGCCCAGTCCGTGTGCACGATGTCCCCGTTGCGGTGCACGACGACATCGACGGTCATCCGCTCCTCGACCTCGTACGACCGCGCCACCACCCGGTCGACCACCCGATCGAGGTCGTCCCGCTCGGCCTCCGCGAGGAATCCCACCCGTCCGAGGTTGACGCCGAGCATCGGCACTCCGGACGCCCGGGCGAACTCCGCGCCGCGCAGCAGCGTGCCGTCGCCGCCGAGCACGATCAGCAGCTCGCAGCCGTCGAGGCACTGCGGTGTCGCTTCCTTGACCAGCTGAACCTCGTCGGGCAGCGGCAGGTCGCGCGCCTCCTCCTCCAGCACCCGCACGCCGATGCCGTGCGCCAGCAGTCCCTTGACCACCAGTTCCGCACTGCGGATCGCCGCGGGCCGCCCGGTGTGGGCGAGCAGGAAAACAGTACGCGTTCGGTTCTGTGTCAACTCGGCCCCTCCGCCACTGCTCGGTCGACGTCGGCCGGCTCCAGTTCGGGAGCGCCGGCCCGCAGCCAGAGAAAGTACTCGACATTGCCCGAGGGACCGGGCAGCGGGCTGGCGGTGACTCCTCGCACCCCGAGCCCCAGCTCCCAGGCCTTCTCGGCCACCCCGCGCACGGCGTCCGCCCGCAGCTGCGGACTCCGTACGACACCCCCGCTGCCGAGCCGCTCCTTCCCCACCTCGAACTGCGGCTTGACCATCATCACCAGGTCGGCGTCCGGCTTCACGCACCGCTTCAGGGCGGGCAGCACCAGCCCGAGCGGGATGAAGGACAGATCGCCCACGACAAGATCCACAGGTTCCCCATCGATCGCCTCAAGCGTCAACTCGCGTACGTTCGTACGGTCCTTGACGGTGACGCGTTCATCGTTCTGGAGAGACCACGCGAGTTGGCCGTAACCGACGTCCACGGCGACGACATGGGCGGCGCCCGCGCGCAGCAGGACGTCGGTGAAGCCGCCGGTGGACGCGCCGGCGTCCAGCGCGCGCCGGCCCTCGACGACGAGCCCCTGCGGCACGAAGGCCTCCAGCGCGCCGGCCAGCTTGTGCCCGCCCCGGGAGACGTAGTCGGGGTCGCTGTCGTCGGACTGGACCACGATCGCCGCGGCGGTCTCCACCTGCGTGGCCGGCTTGGTCGCCAGGGTCCTGCCGACGGTGACCCGCCCGGCGGCGATCAGCTGGCTGGCGTGCTCGCGCGAGCGCGCCAGCTTCCGCCGGACCAGCTCCGCGTCCAGACGACGGCGTGCGACTCCTGCCACGTTCGGTTCAGCTCCTGTTCCCGTACGGCAATCGATAGGTGTGACCCGAAGGGTCTCATTGAGGGGCGGCGGTCGGGTGACGGGTGGGAGCCGGAGGTCCGGGGCGGGCGTCGAGTGCGGTGAGCGCCTCGCGCAGCCCCCGGTGTACATCCTCGTACACCTCGAGGTGTCCGTCGGCGGCCAGGTGGTCGGCGTCGGCGAGCCGCTCCAGCTGTGCGTCGACCTCGGCATTGCCGGTGGGGGTGCGGGGGACGTTCAGGGGTGCGGGGGCAGCGGGGTCGTACTCGGGTTCGACGTCGGCCGCGGCCTCCGCCCCGGCCACGAACTCGGTGCCGACCTCGGCCTCTGACACGGACTCGCTCATGCCCAGACGCTACCCCGAACCGCTGGGGTACCGTCGTGCGCGATGGCCACGATCGAGGAGTGCCGCGCCGCGCTGGGCAAGCTTTCGGACAACATGCAGGGCGCCGAGGGCGACGCCCGCGCGGCCGCCGCCCTGGACCGCTCCGTGAGCTGCCACATCACCGACCTGGACGTCACCTTCACGGGCCGCCTGACGGGCGGTCGCATCGAGGTGGACGAGACCCGTCCGGGGCCACCGCACGAGCGGGCGCAGATCAGGCTGGCCATGGCGGGCGACGACCTGGTGACGCTGGTGGACGGCGAGCTGAACTTCGCGACCGCCTGGGGCTCGGGCCGGGTGAGGCTGGAGGCGAACCTGCTGGACCTGTTCCGGCTCAGGAAGCTGCTGTAGCCCGCTCCGCTCGCGCCTTCCTGGCGGCCGGCACCACCAGCGGGGTCCCCGTCTCGGGGTCGTCGATGATCTGGCAGCGCAGTCCGAAGACCTCCTCGACCAGTTCGGCCGTCACTATGTCGTTCGGGGCGCCCTCGGCGATCACCCGGCCGTCGCGCAGGGCGATGAGATGGGTGGCGTACCGGGCGGCGTGGTTGAGGTCGTGCAGGACGGCGACCAGGGTGCGGCCCTGGGTCTCGTGCAGCTCCGCGCACAGGTCGAGGACGTCGATCTGGTGCTGGATGTCCAGATAGGTGGTCGGCTCGTCCAGGAGCAGCAGCGGGGTCTGCTGGGCGAGCGCCATGGCGATCCACACGCGCTGCCGCTGGCCGCCGGACAGCTCGTCCACGTACCGGTCGGCGAGTTCGGCGACGCCCGTCTGCGCCATGGAATCCTGGACGACCCGCTCGTCCTCGGCGGACCACTGCCGCAGGATGCCCTGGTGCGGGTAGCGGCCGCGGCCGACGAGATCGGCGACGGTGATCCCGTCCGGCGCGATGGACGACTGCGGCAGCAGGCCGAGCGTCCGGGCGACCTTCTTGGCGGGCATCGACTGGATGACCTGCCCGTCCAGCAGCACCCGGCCCTGGCTCGGCCTGAGCATCCGTGACAGCGCCCGCAGCAGCGTCGACTTGCCGCACGCGTTCGGACCGACGATCACCGTGAACGAGTTGTCGGGGATCTCCACCGACAGCTGTTCGGCGATGACGCGCTGGTCGTAGGCGAGGGTGACGTTCTCGGCGGACAGGCGGTTCACAGTGCTCCTTCGGGTGTACGGGTTCGCTGAGCCGCTCATATCCGGCCCGCCCTGCGCTCGGTGACCAGCAGCCACAGCAGATAGGCGCCGCCGAGGACCCCGGTGACCACCCCGACGGGCAGCTGGTCGGCGCCGAAGGCCCGCTGCGAGGCCCAGTCGGCGGTGACCAGGAGGGCGGCGCCCATGCAGAGGGACGGCATCAGGTTCGGGCCGGGAGAACGGGTCAGGCGACGGGCGAGCTGTGGTGCGGTGAGGGCCACGAAACTGACCGGTCCGGCCGCGGCGGTGGCGGTCGCGGTGAGCAGGACGGCGGCCACCATCAGCAGCGCCCGTACGCGCTCGACGCGCACACCGAGGGCGTGCGAGACGTCGTCGCCCATCTCCGTCATCCTGAGCCCGCGCGCGTTGGCGAGGACGAGCGGCACGAGCACGGCACACAGCCCGAGCAGCGGCCAGACCTGGTCCCAGTCGCGGCCGTTGAGGGACCCCGTCATCCAGACGACGGCACGGGCCGAGTCGACGATGTCGGACACGGTGAGCAGATAGCCGTTGATCGCCGTGACGATCGCAGAGACACCGATGCCGACCAGCACCAGTCGATAACCGTGCACACCCTGCTTCCAGGCAAGCAGATAGATGGCGAGCCCGGTCACCAGACCGCCCACGAGCGCGCCCAAGGTGACCTGGGCCGCGCTCCCGGAGAACAGCACGATCATCACGAGCGCCCCGGCGGTCGCCCCCTGCCCGAGGCCGAGCACGTCCGGGCTGCCCAGCGGATTGCGGGTGACGGCCTGGAACAGCGCCCCGCCCAGCCCGAGGGAGGCGCCGACCAGCAGCCCGACCAGGACCCGCGGCAGCCGTAGCTCGTTGACGATGAACTCCTGACCGGCGTTGCCGTTGCCGACCAGCGTCTTCACCACATCGCCCGCCGAGATCGGGAAGTCGCCGGTGCCGATCAGCACGACGCTCGCGGCGAGCGCGGCGAGCAGCAGCAGGACGACGACGGTGACGGCCCGGACGTCCAGACGCAGCGAGAGCCCGCCCGGCGTCCTCATGACACGGTTGCTCTTCACAGCTGCGCCGTCCTCCGCCGTCGTACGAGAAAGATGAAGACCGGGCCGCCGATGATCGCGGTGACGGTGCCGACCTGGAGTTCCGACGGGCGGGCCACGACCCGGCCGACGACGTCGGCGCCGAGCAGCAGCACGGGCGACAGGACCGTCGCGTACGGCAGGATCCAGCGCAGGTCGGGGCCGGTGAAGGAGCGCACGATGTGCGGGACCATCAGGCCGACGAAGACGATCGGACCGCAGGCCGCGGTCGCGGCGCCGCACAGCACGGTGGCGGCCAGCATCGCCAGCGCCCGGGTGCGGCCCAGGTGGGCGCCGAGGGCGCGGGCGGTGTCGTCGCCCATCTCCATGGCGTTCAGCGGCCGGGCCAGTGCGAGTGCGAGAACCGTGCCCACCGCGAGGAACGGCAGCACCTGCACGATGGTCGAGTCGGTGGCCGAGGCCAGCGAACCCACCGTCCAGAAGCGCATCCTGCCCAGCGCCACGTCGTCCATGATCATCACGGCTTGGAGATAGCCGTACAGCGCCGCGCTGATCGCCGTACCGGCGAGCGCGAGCCTCACCGGTGTGGCGCCCCGGCTGCCGCCGAGGAACCAGACCAGCGCACCGACCGCCGCCGCTCCGGCGAAGGCGAACCACACATATCCGGTCAGACTCGTGACGCCGAAGTAGGTGATGGCCGTGACGACGGCAGCGGAGGCACCGGCATTGATGCCGAGCAGCCCGGGATCGGCCAGCGGATTGCGGGTGAGCGCCTGGAGCACCGCCCCGGACAGACCGAGCGCGGCACCGGCCAGCAGGCCGAGGACCGTGCGCGCGAGCCGCTCGTCCACGACGACGTCGCCGTACGTCCCCGTGTCGTGGAACAGGCCGTGCCAGACCTGGTCCAGCGACAGCGCTTTCGCCCCGATCGCGACGCTCGCCAGCGCGACGAGCACCAGGATCGCGACGGAGAGGAGAAGCCCAAGAGCCCGCACCGCCCGGCGGGTTGGGGGCGCGGGGGCGATCTCCGCGCGCTGTTCCGGAGGACTGTCGACCAACACGAGGTTAGGTTAGCCTACCCTCGCATTCGATCTCGATGCCGAGGGGCCTCGTGCTCGGCTCGGACCTCCCTGCTCAGAGCCCGAGACGCGCCAGGGCCTTCCCGCCGTCCAGCTCGCAGGAACCGTCCCCGGCCGCCGTCCAGGCCGCCGCGCACAGCGCCCGCAGCCCGTCCAGCGCCTCGCCCGCGCCCTCCAGCTCCAGTCGGTCCGCCCCGGCCGCCGCCCGCCAGCCACCGCAGCGGAACCCGTCGCCGTCATCCGTGACGTCCGGCTGACCGGTGAGCAGCCCGCGCAGGTCGGCATCGACGTACGTCGGCCGGTGCTGCGGCGGCGCGGCGAGCAGCTGGGGGCCGTCCGTGACGCCGGTCAGCACCAGCAGCGAGTCCACCCCGCCGTTGAACGCGCCCTCGATGTCCGTGTCCAGCCGGTCCCCGACCACCAACGGCCGCTTCGCGCCCGTGCGCAGGATCGTCTCCCGGTGCATGGGCGGCAGCGGCTTGCCCGCCACCTGCGGCTCCGCCCCGGTCGCGATCCGTACGACCTCCACGGCCGCCCCGTTGCCCGGCGCGATGCCCCGCCCGCTGGGAATCGTCAGATCGGTGTTGGACGCGAACCACGGCACCCCGCGCGCCACGGCGTACGACGCCTCCGCGAACCGCCCCCACGTCAGATCGGGCCCGCCGAACCCCTGCACGACCGCCGCCGGATCGTTGTCCGCCGACTCCACCGGCGTCAGGCCGCGCTCGCGCAGCGCCACCCGCAGCCCCTCACCGCCGATCACCAGCACGCGGGAGCCGGCCGGCACCTGCTCGCTGATCAACCGCGCGACCGCCTGGGCCGAGGTGATGACGTCGGCCGCCCCCGTCGGTATCCCCAGCTCCGTCAGATGCTCCGCCACGGCGTCCGGCGTCCGGAGCGCGTTGTTGGTGACGTAGGCCAGATGCATCCCGCCCGCGCGGGCGTGGGCCAGCGAGTCGACGGCGTGCACGATCGCGTTCCCGCCGGCGTACACCACACCGTCCAGATCGAGCAGCGCCGTGTCGTACGCCGTGTTCAGGGGCTGTCCACTGCCCTCGGGCCTCGTCCTGACACCCTGGCTCATTCCACATCGCTCCTCGTTCGACCGTGTCTCCCTCGATCATCCCGCACACCCCTCACACACGTACGATGCCGGGATGAACACTGCAGGTCACTCGGAAGCCACGGTGCGCAAAGGCCTGGAACTCACCCCGTTCCGCGGCCTTCGCTACGACCCCGACCGGGTCGGCAGCCTGGCCGCCGTCACCTCCCCTCCCTATGACGTCGTCGTACGCCCAGACGGCCTGCACCACCTCCAGTCGGCCGACCCGTACAACATCGTCCGGCTGATCCTCCCCCAGGCCGCCACGCCCAGCTCCCGCAACGAACAGGCGGCCGACACCCTGCGCCGCTGGCTCGCCGAGGGCGTCCTGGCCGCCGACCCGGACCCCGCCCTGTACGTGTACGAGCAGCAGGACGGCAACGGCATGCTCCAGCGCGGTGTCATCGGCGCTCTACGCGTGTCAGAGCCCGCGGAGGGCGTGGTGCTGCCGCACGAGGACGTCATTCCCCCGGTGGTCGCCGACCGCGCGGCGCTGATGCGCGCCACCCGCGCCAACCTGGAGCCCCTGCTGCTGACCTACCGCGGCAATGGCACCGCGGCCGAGGTCGTCGAGCGCACGGCGGAGAAGCCCCCGCTGCTCGCCACGACCACCGAGGACGGCTTCCACCACCGCCTCTGGTCGATCACCGACCCCGCCGACGTGGCCCTCGTCCAGACCGACCTGGCCCACCACCAGGCCCTCATCGCCGACGGCCACCACCGCTGGGCCACCTACCGGCAGCTGCGCGCCGAGCACCCCTCCCCCAGCCCCTGGGACCACGGTCTGGTCCTGCTGGTCGACACCGCCCGCTACCCGCTGCGCGTCCGCGCCATCCACCGCCTGCTGCACGGCCTGCCGGTCGCGGACGCACTGGCGGCGGTGCAGGACCTGTTCCGGGTACGACGCCTGGACGCGCCGCTGGCCGGGGCCCTGGAGGCGCTCGCGGACGCGGCATCCGCGGGCAACGCCTTCCTGCTGGCCGGCGACGGCGCCTTCCACCTCGTCGACCGCCCGGACCCGGACCTGCTCGCCCGGACGATCCCCACGGACCGCCCGGCGGCCTGGCGCTCCCTGGACGCCACCGTCCTGCACGCCACACTCCTCGACCATGTCTGGCACATCCCCGAGGACTCCCCGGCCCACATCGCCTACATCCACGACACGGCCGCCACGGTCAGGAAGGCCGAGCGCGACGGCGGCACGGCCGTCCTGATGCACCCGGTCCACGAGGAGGTCGTACGCGACCTCGCCCGCCAGGGCGTGACGATGCCCCGCAAGTCGACGTCGTTCGGCCCGAAGCCGGCGTCGGGGCTGGTGCTGCGGGCACTGGAGATGTGACCCGGCGCATGCGAAAGGGCGGGACCCGGCATAGGGGTCCCGCCCTTCGTCACCTTGTCACTCTGTCGCCGACTCGGATCAGTCCTTGTCGTCCTGCGTGACGGCGTCGGCGTCCTCGCTCACCGGCTCGCCGTCGTTCTCACTCTCACGCCCGGTCTCGATCTCGTTCCCGTTCTCGTTCTCGTTCTCGGTCTCGTCGAGGGCGTCGACGAACTCCACGCCGTCAAGCTCGGCGAGCCGGTCGGAGGCGTCCGTGCTGCCGTCCCGGTCGGCCTCGACGGCCTTCGCGAACCACTCCCGCGCCTCGTTCACCCGGCCGACGGCCAGCAGGGCGTCGGCGTAGGCGTAGCGCAGACGCGCGGTCCAGGGCTGCACGGAGTTGGAGGCCAGCTCCGGGCTCTGCAGGGTCACGATGGCCGCGTCCAGCTGCTCCATGTCACGCCGGGCACCCGCCGCGACGAGCCGCATCTCGACCTGGCCGGCCTTGTCCAGCTTGTGCACCTCGGGGGCGCCGGCCATGTCCAGCGCCTTCTCCGGCCGCCCGAGTCCACGCTCGCAGTCGGCCATCACCGGCCACAGTTCCGCAGTGCCGGTCATGCGCCGCGCGGCCCGGAACTCGGCGAGGGCCTCGCTGTACTTCTGGTTGGCGTACGCGGCGAAGCCCGCGGCCTCGCGTACGGCGGCCACGCGGGACGCGAGGCGCAGAGCCACCCTGGAGTAGCCGTAGGCGCCCTCGGGGTCCTCGTCGATGAGCCGCGCGACCATCACCAGGTTCTTGGCGACATCCTCCGCGAGCGTCTTGGGCAGGCTCTGCAGCTCCTGCCGGACGTCCTTGTCGATCTCGTCGCCGGTGACGCCCTCCGGGATCGGCAGCCGCTTGATCGGCTCACGGTCCCGGTCCCGGTCGCGCTCGTCACGGAAGCGGCCGCCGCCACGGCGGTCATCACGGCGGTCGTCGCGCCGGTCGTCACGTCCCCGGAAGCCGCCCGGTCGACCACCGCGGTCGTCCCGTCGGGGCCCACGGCCGCCTCGGTCGTCCTGGCCCCGGAAGCCCCCGCGCTCACCACGGCTGTCGTCCCGCCGGAAACCGCCACGGTCCTCGCCCCGACGGTCGTCACGTCGGTCATCGCGCCGGTCGTCACGTCGGTCATCGCGTCGGAAGGTGGGGCGGTCTCCACCACGGTCGTCACGACGGAAGGCAGGACGGTCTCCACCACGGTCGTCACGACGGAAGGCAGGACGGTCTCCACCACGGTCGTCACGACGGAAGGCAGGACGGTCTCCACCACGGTCGTCACGACGTA
>NZ_JBEXYL010000050.1:0-1032 GCF_040630895.1 Streptomyces sp. NPDC005728 | reverse complement strand
ACGGAAGGTGGGGCGGTCACCACCGCGGTCGTCGCGACGGAAGGTGGGGCGGTCACCACCGCGGTCGTCGCGACGGAAGGTGGGGCGGTCACCACGGTCGTCGCGACGCGGCCCACGGTCGCGGTCGTCACGCTGGAACGCCGGACGCGAACCACGGTCACCCTCACGCCGGTCATCCCGACGCCCGTAACCACCACGGTCACCGCGCTCACCGTAGCCACCGCCACGGCTGTCATCGCGCCGGTCGTCACGACGACCGTAACCACCACGATCGTCACGACGGTCATCACGGCGGTCGTCACGGCGGTCATCGCGACGGAAACCACCACGATCACCACGGTCACCACGGTCACCACCGCGGTCGTCGCGACGGAAGGTGGGGCGGTCACCACCGCGGTCGTCACGTCGGAAGGTGGGGCGGTCACCACGGTCGTCGCGACGCGGCCCACGGTCGCGGTCGTCACGCTGGAACGCCGGACGCGAACCACGGTCACCCTCACGCCGGTCATCCCGACGCCCGTAACCACCACGGTCACCGCGCTCACCGTAGCCACCGCCACGGCTGTCATCGCGCCGGTCGTCACGACGACCGTAACCACCACGATCGTCACGACGGTCATCACGGCGGTCGTCACGGCGGTCATCGCGACGGAAACCACCACTATCACCACGGTCACCACCACCGCGATGGTCGTCACGCCGGCCGTAACCACCGCGGTCGTTACGGTCGTTGTCGCGACGGAAGCCACCACGGTCCCCGCGGTAGCCGCCGCGATCGCCGCGGTCACCACTGTCCCGTCGCCGCTGGTCGCGCTCCGGTCGGTCCTCGGGCGAGTTGGTGGACATGGGTGACTCCTGTCTTCGGTACCGCAAGCATTGTAAAAACAAAAGGACCCCTGGTCCCAGCTGAACGCTGGGACCAGGGGTCCTCCAAAGATTGTTCGGCGGCGTCCTACTCTCCCACAGGGTCCCCCCTGCAGTACCATCGGCGCTGTGAGGCTTAGCTTCCGGGTTCGGAATGTAACCGGGCGT